>JALRHN010000062.1:5288-11315 GCA_023259575.1 Candidatus Kapaibacterium sp.
TTCATTGTTATACCATAATATATTTATATGTCCATACGCAAATTACAGCATGCAGAGTTATTAGAACAAAGATTAATTCCTGAAATCGCAAAAAGCTCACAAAAACATCCAATTATTCTCATTATAAATAGTATTAGAAGCTCTTATAATATTGGTTCATTATTTAGGACAGCAGATTCTGCTGGGATTGAAGAAATTATTATTTGTGGGTATAGTCCTTATCCGCCAAGACAAGACATCTCTAAAACTGCTCTTGGTGCAGATGAAACTGTTAGATGGCGATATATACAAAAAGCCGAAGATGCTGTTTGTATAGTGAAAGCACAAGGTTGGCATGTATTTGCTGTAGAGTTAACTGATTCAAGCAGAGATTACACTTCTCTTACTGCACAAGATTTCCCTTTAGCATTAGTTGTTGGCAATGAAATCACTGGTGTAGATCAATCTGTGCTAGAATTATGTGATGGTGCAATAGAAATCCCGATGTATGGTGTAAAACATTCATTGAATGTTGCCGTTGCATCGGGAATAGTATTATATGAATCAGTTAGAAAATGGTTAGATATTCAAAAACATCATTCTATCTGATTATTGTATCTGCTCTATCAGGACTTAAAGAGATTATTGACACTTTAGCACCTGCTATTTTTTCTATTGCTGCAATGTATTGTTTTGCGGCTTCAGGTAAATCTTGGTATGAACGAATTCCCGCTAAAGATTCTTTCCAACCTTCGTGATATTCATAAACAGGAGTACATTGAGATAAGATTGTAACATCAGCCGGAAATGATTTCAATAATTTACCATTTACTTCATAACCAATACATAAACCAATCTTATCAATACCATCCAATACATCTAATTTTGTTAATGCAATTTCAGAAATACCATTTATCATTACAGAATATCGCAAAGCAACACCATCTAACCAGCCACATCTTCTTGGACGTCCAGTAGTTGCTCCAAACTCTGCCCCCGTAGAACGTAACTGAGCTCCCATTTCATCATGAAGCTCTGTTGGGAAAGGACCATTGCCTACGCGTGTTGTATAGGCTTTTACGACGCCAATAACACTATCAACGCTAGTTGGTGGCACTCCTAATCCTGTACATGCCCCACCACTTGTTGGATTTGAACTTGTTACAAATGGATATGTCCCATGATCTACATCCAATAATGCACCTTGAGCTCCTTCCATAAGTACGCTTTTTCCATCTGCAATTGCTTGATGTAAAAATAATGCTGTGTCTTTTATATAAGGATCTATTTGCGTATCGAATGCTAAATATTCATGGACAATATGTTCTACTTGCAATTCTTGATGATCATAAATTTTTGTTAAGACAGTATTTTTTTCTTCAATATTTGCCCTTAATTTTTCTTCAAATACTGAACGATTTAATAAATCTACTATTCGTATTCCTACTCTACTAAATTTATCAATATATGCTGGTCCTATTCCGCGCCCTGTGGTACCTATTGCAGCGCTGGCATGCTCTTCACGAGCTTTATCCAGCATTTTATGATATGGCATTATCAAATGTGCTTGATGGCTTATAAATAGTCTGTCTTTCATTGAAATACCGAAAGACTCCAACATTGCTATTTCTTCCATTAAAGCTACTGGGTCTATTACTACACCATTTCCGATTACACATTGAACATCAGATTGCAAAATTCCACTTGGAATAAGGTGTAATACAAATTTTTTACCTTCTATTACTATTGTATGTCCGGCATTAGCACCACCTTGATATCTTGCTACGATATCTGTGTGTTCACTAAGTAAATCAACTATTTTACCTTTTCCTTCATCGCCCCATTGGGCACCTACGACAATTCTGACACTCATGCTATTATCTTAGAATGTGTATACAAAAGAATGCCCCGTTCTGAACTTTACATCAGCCGGGGCTTCTATTTTTTATTCTATACAGAAGTGCTAATACATTCTGATAGAAAGTAGATTATTTATCCTTTAGCTGGCTTTAACTTTTTCTTTTGAAAATCTTCTTCCAAATGTGAATGCTTTACTTTATCCATAAACCAGATAACAAAAGCACTTGCAATATAAATAGAAGAATATGTACCAGTAACGATACCAACCAACATAGTAAATGCGAAACCTTGTAGAACTTCTCCGCCTAATAATACCAATGTTAACAATACCAAAACAACTGTCATAACAGTATTTACGCTTCGGCTAAGAGTTTCATTGATACTTAAATTCATTAAGCTTATTAAATTCATACCTTTGTGATGTTCTCTATTTTCTCTGATACGGTCAAAAATAATAACAGTATCATGAACAGAAAAGCCCACAACGGTAAGGAATGCCGCAATCATAGACTGATTAATTTCTAAGTTTATGATACCTAATTTACTAAATACTGTTACTAAAGCTAAAGTAACCAAAACATCATGTAACAAAGCTACAGCAGCTCCAAGACCATATAAAAATTCAAATCTGAAAGCTATATATAATCCGATTGCAAAAATTGCTAATACAACCGCTATTAACGCTTTATTCCGTAATTCTTCTCCCACTTTAGGACCAATAGTATCCTTTTTTAGTAATACTACTGTTTCAGAAGGAAATTCTTTTTGAATTGCATCAACAACTGTCTGAGATGGATCTTTTGTATATGATGTTGCAGGGATTCTTACTAAATATTGATTTGCTGCACCAAATGACTTGATTTCAGCACCTTCTAATTTTGCTTTGTCAATTGCTTCACGTATCAAAGACACATTTTCAGTTTTAGATAATTGTATTGCAATTTCTGAACCACCAGAAAAGTCGATACCAAAGCGTAGACCTAAAACTATTGGTGCTACAATACCAATTAAATTTAATACTATCGAAAACCACACAAACATTGTTCGTTTGCTAAGGAAATCTATATTCGTTTTTGAAAAGAATTGCATGTATAAATCTCCGTTTTCTTATTGTGCAGAAGCAGCTGGTTGACCAAAATTCACTGCTTTACCGCTTGCCATCATAAGTTCAATCATTGCTCTTGATACAACGAATGCTGTAAAGAGTGTTGTAAGAATACCAATCATTAATGTTAAAGCAAATCCTTGTACAGGACCTGTTCCCAATAGGAATAGTATCATACCTGTCATAAATGACGTTGTATTTGAATCCAAAATAGCATTCAATGCTCTTCTAAATCCTTCATCAATAGAGGCTCTTAATGTTCTGCCTTTAGATAGTTCTTCTCTAACACGTTCGAATACTAAGATATTTGCATCCACCGCCATACCAATTGTCAATATAATACCGGCAATACCTGGCAATGTTAAAGTTCCTCCTCCTGCAATAACAACTGGTGTCATAATAGAAAGGATTAACAATACATTTATCATAACTGCCAAATTAGCTACTACGCCTGCAGTTGAATAATACATCGTCATAAACAAGATAACCAAGAAGAATGCTATACCAGAAGCAATTAATCCTCTACGTATTGAATCTTCACCTAATGATGGTCCAACAAGACGTTCTTCTACTATTTTAACAGGGGCTTTTAATGCACCTGCTTTTAAAACAATTTCTAATAATCTTGCTTCTTCTGGACTATCCATACCGGTAATTTGTGAGCTACCACCTGCAATTTTATTTTGAACTACAGGAGCAGAATACACTTGATCATCCAATACGATTGCTATTTTCTTTTTGATATTTTTACCAGTAATATCTGCCCATTTTTCAGAACCTTCTTGATCCATTTCCATCATAACAACTGGTTGATTACTCATTGGATCTGAAGATGCTCTTGCATCAGTAATATATTCACCGGTTAATTGTGGGGCTGCCAATACACACCATAATGCATATGTTGTATCTCGTCCATCTTTTGACACATTAAATGGTTTAGCAGAACGCAATAATTGTAAATCTGAAGGTACTATTCTTGCTATATCAGCTCTTGACATCAATTCTTTAAACTTAGCATAACCTTTTGATGATACATAAATCACATATTCTAAATCTGGAACTTGTGATTCTTTATATAATAACATAGGCTCGCCATTTTTACTAATAAATCTTCCTTCTTGATCGAGAGGGAATATTTGCAATAATGTAGTTAACTGATGATCTTGTTGATAGCGTTTAGGTTTGTCTGCATCTTTCACATTTTTATATGGATCTGCAGAATCTGCAGCTGATGCTGTTTTTGCAGTAGAATCTACTTTATTTGAATCCGCTTTCGTAGAATCTACTTTTTTTGCCGCATCGGCTAACTTATTATCTTTTTTACCTTTTTTAGCTGAAGCTTTTGCTATGGTTTTAGCTGTATCTACTTTTGCAGTTGTATCTGCTTTAATAGTAGAATCTGCTATAGCAATTGCAGTATCAACTGTAGGACTTGTCTTTTTTGAAGATCGTGCTAAATATTCATCAACACGATACAATGCTTTAATAATATCAGCATTGTTTCTTACAAGTTTAAATTCCAAACGTGCAGTAGTAGAAAGAAGCTGACGCATTTCTTTCTCATTATTTACACCTGGTAATTCTAATACAATTCTACGTGAACCTTGCTTACTAATACTTGGCTCGCTTACACCAAATTTATCAATACGTTGGCGAATAACTTCTAAAGCTTGATCGATAGCGCCATCAACATCATCACGAAGTTTAGTTTTCACTTTTTCATCTGTGACATCTTGAACGCCTGGTACATCAAAGTAAGAAATAAGAGACTTGCCTTTTGGACGTGCTATTTTGTCAAAATTGGCAAAAAATACATCTAAATAATCAGCACCTGATGCCTCTGCTTCATTATGCGTAGCCTTGATTACTTCATCGAATATTTCATCGATAGTTTCTCTTGCAGCTGTTTCACGCAATAATGTATCTACGGCAACTTCCATCATAACGTACATACCACCTCTTAAGTCAAGGCCCAACTTAATGCGATTAAGCTTAGCTGTACGATATGTTTCGCCATGCGAGTTTTCAAATTTGGCAAGAGCTGTACTGTCTTTACCATTAATAGCACGGTTTTGAGCTTCTTGCTCTTCGCGCTCTAAATCATAGGCTGTATATGTTGGCCATAAAATAATGATAGCCGCTAGTAGCGGTCCAAGAATGGTGACATAACGCCAGAATTTTTTACTGTTCAACGCTGTTCCTCCGATAAATCGGCAGTAATTCGAAATCGGTATAATTCTAAAAAATAGAAGATGCGAAAATACATTATCGCGGTTTAATTACCAATCACTTTTCATGAATATTAGATATTCTTTTTTATGTTTTTCTTTATACTTTCTCTATAATTATTGCTAGGCCTTGTCCTACGCCTATACACAAAGATGCAATTCCGTATTTAATATCATTTTTTTTCATTGTTCTCGCTAAATGACCTGCTATTCTTCCGCCGCTCATTCCTAGTGGATGTCCTAAAGCGATTGCTCCTCCATGTATATTTACGATATCAGGATTCAGACCTAATTCTCTTATACATGCTAAGGCTTGTGCCGCAAATGCTTCATTGATTTCACATAATCCTATATCTGATATGTGAAGACCACTATTGTTCAATGCTTTTTGTATTGCATATACTGGCCCAATTCCCATTATTCTTGGGTCTACTCCCGCCGTGCCAGATGCTATATATTTTGCTATTGGTTGTAAATTATATGTCTCGACTGCTTTTTTACTTGCTAATATCATGGCTGTAGCACCATCATTTAAGGATGATGAATTTCCTGCTGTAACTGTTCCGCCTTTTCTAAATGCTGCTGATAATCCAGCAAGTTTTTCTACTGAAGTGTCATTCCTTGGCTGTTCGTCTTTTTCTATATATGAAATCTGTCCCTTTTTTCCTGGAATTGGAACATGTACAATTTCATCAATAAAAGCTCCAGACTCTTGCGCTTGACATGCTTTTTTATGAGAATTTATAGCATATATATCTTGATCTTCTCTTGAAATATTCCAGCGTTCAGCTATATTTTCGGCTGTTTCTCCCATAGGTTCTAATGGAAACATTGATGCCATTGCAGGATTTGGAT
>JALRHN010000063.1 GCA_023259575.1 Candidatus Kapaibacterium sp.
AACTGTCCGTCAAATGATCCAAAATCACCAGTTTTAAATTCTTTTTTAAAGATAATGGTAGACTGCATATCTTGAACAGATACTATTATATTCCTTTTTTCAAAAACAGAGGATTGAGGAACAGTATTGTTTTTTTCATATAATATCCCTTTAAAATAGACAACTTGCCCTGGACGATATACAGATCTATCAGTTATGAGATGGATATATTGTTCTTTTTCTTTTGTCTCTACAGAAGAACTATATATTTCATTTTGAAAATGAATCGTGTCTGTTTCATATATGATTTTTATTGAAATTTGATGAGAACTAAGGGGTTTTTGAGTTGGCTTAATGATTGCCAATCCATCTTTATCAGAAATCAAAGTATCAAAAGGAATATCTTCATAATCATCATTATTTTTATTATAAGAATTTTTATATAAAATGACCTTTGCATCTTTAATTGGTGCTCCATTGTCTGCATGAATCGTATGAATGAATATTGCTCCATCTTTTTGAATTGTTGAAATCGCAGATATTTTTGATACTTGTAAAAATGAATATGCGATTGCATTATTACCTTGAATATCAAATGTTGGACTCGGGCTAGTCAACATGAGATATTGTCCGGAAGATAGTCTTGGACCCTTTTTTCTAATTGTATGTACAGAAAAGTCTGATGATTTAGGTAATTCTTGTTTCCACGTTATCACTGTTGGGGCTTTAAGAATATTTTGCAGATTTTCTTTATTCAGATAATAATTTCTATATCTCCGGCTTCTATTATTGGAAATATTGATATCATCCATGCGGATAATTTTACAGAAAATGCGGTCTATATTAGCATATCGAACATTGAACATAAATGATTTTGCAGGCATTATTATAGCTTCTGTTTCGATACTTAATGTTTTATCTAACATCATCATTTGTATATCTTTACATCGTTCTGCTGCAACAGTTTGAGGAAATCTTTTTTGGACATCATTACAGATTTCCATAGCTTTTTGAAATTGCTCTCTATTTTTATATAATAATGCAGCTTCTACAAGTGCTTGTGGTGTAGCATCATCTATGATTGTTGAATTCCCAATTTCTAATAATGCTCCAATAATGATACTGTCTGCATCAGGATGAAAAAGCCTAGAATATAAACTTAATAATCGATGTATATCCGCATCTGTGCTGGCAGTTTGATTCTTATCTAAGCTATGAACGTGTAGGATATGTTGATAAAGGTTTGCAATACGCAAAGTTGGGCTTTCATATACATTATTCCCTTTAAGGCTAGATATCGGTAATTGTAAGAATTGTGTCTTTTTAGATAATACTAAAGGATCTGTAAATTCTGCTTTATCACTCCTTCCCTGATTCCTTTCTATTTGCTCCCAAATGGTAATCAATTTAAAAGCAAGAATATCATATAATGTTGGCCTTAAATACTCTGCAGTTTTCTGGATTTTTACAATGTCTGCATATGTTTTAATCGATATGTTCTGTAATGATGCATATGTATTAAGTACTTGATTAGTATAATGTTCTATTACTTTTCTAAAATACAAAGCATCCCAATTATCAAGTTCAGCAAGAGTAAAATCTTGTGGGATTTTGGGAATAAATTGAGGTCTACTTTGAATTTCTTCTGCGGATGATTCATAATATTTCCACAAAAGTTCTGCTAATATTGTGTGTAAAACTGCTTTGTCTGCATCATGTTGTAGAGATGATAATGCATTATAGATAGTAATTAGACTTTCCTTGCCATTTGGTTCTTTCCCATTAGAACTTAGAGCTGCTTCATGAATGATAGCTTTAATTATTTGTGGAGAATTGCTTTGTTTTATAGCCTTTTCTTTAATATTTAATATTAATTCCTGCGCACTTTGAATCTTTCCACTGTCTAATTGCAATGAAATTTCTTGCCATTCAGAATCAAAATCTTGAGCATATAGCTTAGTATGATTAAACAAATGTGAAAAGACAGTACAAATACAGCCAACTAGGAATATCTTTACAATTAAGAAAGCTTTGTGAATCATGATTTAGGTATCTGATCTAAGTGGATTAATGGGGTCTTTCAACTAAAGTATAATAGTCATTAGATTGATCGGTATGAATATTAAGTACACCTGCTCTTACAAGTCTTACTAATAATCGTGCTGCGCGTCTGTCAGAGATATTAACAAGGCTAGAAAAATCTTTGACAGTGGCTCTTTTTTGTTTATCTAAGTATTCAAAAAGACGTCTTTCTTTATCACCAATACTTAAGGTAAGGGGCTGAGAATCATGACTTTGACTTCTCAAAATTCGTATCATTTCTCTGCTTGCAGATACTGATTCTTCGCCTTGGCGTATATATACTTTTTTTTCATCTGGTACAGATGGATCTATAACATAATGAGGCTTTTGCTCGCTTTCTGGAATATAAATGGCTAAAACATCTTTATAATCAATGGGTACTATATAGATTGTTGGCTCTAGGATAGGATCGCAATAAAATTGGCATGCATGTTCAAGTCTTGACATATCTTCTTTTTCACTTTGTATTCCGACGATTTTTTTATCATCGTCTACCCCAATCAATAAATAGCCTCCCTTTGTATTCGCAAAAGATGTTAACTCTTTGGCTATTTTCTCAGGCGAAGTAAATTTTCTCTTAAATTCTACAGTTGTGGACTCGCCACTTAGAATCATTTCCTTTAGCTGAGAACGTCTCATTGTATTGTTAGAAGTAATTGTCTAAAATCGTATCGCTTTTGTTAATGCAACAGATAAGTCACCTGCAAGGTTCTTATAATTAAATTGTTCTGTAAAAGATGAAGAAACAGTTGGAAGATTATCGTGTTTCCATGCTAAGTACATTTCATTAAGCAATGCAATTAGTATTTCTTGTTTATTAGAAGTACATACAAATGCAGATGTATGTTCAATACCAAATTTTTCAGTGACTGAGCCAGCTGGAGCAATCAAACATAATGGCCTTCCAATACCAATATATTCATATACTTTACTTGGTATTTTATACATACTATCAGTTATTGCCATAAGAACTGTGCAATCTGCCAAGTACTGAAAAAGATCCTTATGTTGAATATAACCTGGAGCATCTACAAAGTCCATTAAACCATATTTATCTAACATTTTTTGTGTAGCCTGAGTTATCAAACCAGGTAAACACAATTGAATAGAGGAGGCTGCTTCAGGATATTTCTTTATGAAAGAAGCAAAAGCTGATAAAAATTCATGAAATCCATGCTGATTATCTGCCATTCCTGCATGCACGATTCTACACTTTTTTGTTTTTACCAAAGAGTTCTTGAGTGAATCAATATCAGATGAATCATAACCTGGCGGCATAATCATAATATCATCATGTTCAAGAAATCGATAATCTTTAATTAATTGTTCTTTAGATGTTCTTGTAGGGACAACAATTCGGGCTGTTCTTTTCAATAAATACTCTTCTAATTTTTGATGTTTAGAAGATTTCAAGAGCACTTGATTATCTATGGTTTTTCCTCTTGTCCAAGAATCTAAATACTCTAAAACGAAAGGAATATTATATCGTTCTGCAATCATATCTGTGATGACAAAATTGCTTATTGGTGGCCCAAAAGATAAGAGTACAGTTGGTTGATATTGTTGTACTATTGTTTCGGCTGCTGCCAAAGCAATTTTCCGCCATTTGATTGCTGAATCAGGAAAATACATATGTGATTGTATGGGTTCAATGATCTTTCTTTCAAAGAAACCTGGTAATGGTTTTGTTTGGCCTGGAACTGCTTGATTTTTACTTGGTGTACTGTAAATATGAACACCAGCATCTATTAATTCTTGCAGTAAAGACTCATCATAAGCATAGTAATGCTTGGGCGTTGCAGTTAATACAATTACACGCCAACCGCATGAAGAAGCAAGATATTTAGCTGTCTTTGCGGCTTTTACTACTCCACTTAAACCCATTGGAGGAAAAAAATACGATATGATGAGTACTGTTTTTTGCATGTATTTTTTGGCTTTTACATTGGTTTAATACTATCTAATAAATCCAAATGGCAATATTTTAGAAAATCTACCACTTCGTAAATAGGCATAGTATAGTCCAGAAGGTAATTCTGCAGGTAAATTAGCAGTATACATTCCTGCTGGAAGATGACCTTGATGAAGGGTGTATAAACATGCTCCGCCCGTAGAATAAATTTCTAATGATGATTTATCTTGGCTTACTATTTCATAAGCTAATCCATGTGAAACTAATTGCAATGATAAATTACCTTGAATTCTCATAAGTCGTCCAGGTAAATCACAAATATCAATCAAGGAAAATACAGGTGTATTCATTGTTAATGAAAATGTGCCTAATGTCCCTTTTTGTACTGATAATTCGGCAATTCTTAATCTAGTTTGCATAGAATCACCCAATAGTGCCGTACATTCTAATTCACATAATTCTCCACTTTGAATATCTATTGTTGTGTCAATACCCTTAGCATCAATAGTAATAAAACCTGGTATCATTTCTTTCCAATCTATCGTTACATTGTTCTGTTTAGACACAATAGATTTAGGTAAAAGAAGAGTTGGATTATATGTAATGGTGAAAGATAATTGCTTCACTTTGATATTTTTTATATCATCTGATTTAATTCTAAATGGAAAGATCACTTGATTGCCGGGTGCAGCTGATTTATCATCTCCAATTAATTGAGCTGTTCCATTTATCAAGTTTGGCTTCACTTGATTCCCTGTCCCTTTTAATACGATTGGTATTGTTTTTGGACAAGGCCCTCCTAGTGTTAAAAAGGCAATTGTAGAGTCTACCTGTTTTCCTAATGGTGAATAAGAAAATTCAATAATAACCGTAGAATCTTTTGGTATTACTTGATTTAACAGATTTGCCGAGAAAAAGCTGAAAGGTTTTTGAACAAAACTTAAAGAAGCAATTGTAATTGGTAGTGAGCTCTTATTCGTAAAAGTAAAGGTTTTAGTTTCTACCATTCCACTATCTGTTAATGGAAATTCTAATGTATCTGTATTTATACTATAATCTATTGTAGATAATGAGCCAGATACTGCAAATTCTTGCGTGATAGAACAGGGCATAAATGTAATGGAAAATGTTGATGCAAATGTTCCATCATTTCCTGGAGTAAAATATACTTTGAATGTTTTTGTTCCATTTGTTAATGTATCATCTTTATTTAATGAGATACTGTAAATAGAATTCGGTGCTCCAATTCTAGATATAGATCCGATGATTGCATCTCCCTTAATACCTAATGCAGATGCTGTGATTTCTATACTATCTAACATTTGATCTGTTCTAGAACATCTAATCAAATCTTTAAAGACAATCTTATTTGTAGATAATGTATAAGAAGCTGATTTTTTAATCACATTGATTGTAATTGATTTATCAATCTGACATTCAAGAGATCTAAACTGTAGCGTGCCATTATAAGCTCCATCAGCACCCGGGCTGACTCTAATATTTATATCAGCACTTTGTCCAATTGGTATTGTCAATGGCAAAGTATTGAGAATAGTAATTCCAGACACAATATTTTGTGTAGTAATTGTTAATGGACTTTTGCCTGTATTCCTTATGGTTATTACTGTATCTGCAGAAGATGTGCATCCTAATAAATCAGGTAATGTAATTGTATTTGTATCTAGGGCATATGCTGGGACAATAACTTCGCCATTAAAACCAATTTTTAATGTGTCTTTACAAGAACCAGCAGTATAGGGTATTGTTAATAATCCAGAGAAAATACCTTCAGCATTAGCAGTATATCGTACAGTTATAGTTGCTGTTTTACCTGCATCTATAATTAAAGGAAATACTGTCGGATTAATAATAGAAAAAGGTGCATTAACATTGCAACTTGTTATAGATAAAGAACTTGTGCCTTTATTCGTAATGGTAATGACTGTGTCTTGAGTTTTAGTTTCACATAATAAGCTTTTGCCAAAATCAGCATTATTATAACTTACATTAACACTAGATTGTTGCTTAAATCCTTTAACATCTAAGTTTGTTGAATATGAACAAGGTGAAGAATTAATGATTACTTTTCCTGCAGTTGCGCCAGGTTGTAAAGGGGCAAAACCGAATGTTAATGTGACAGATTTTCCTGGGGATAAAACTATTGGTAAAGCAGGACTTATATATTGAAATCCAGGTGGGACAATTACTTTATCTATTATCGAGGTATCTAAACCTGTATTTCTTAGCAAGGTAGTTTTAGTTTCTGAAGATTTGCATCCATCTAAACTTCCAAAGTCTATTTGAGGGTCTGGAAATTGTAAAGCGATATTTCTAAACTTTACTGTCGTTATTACGGATGTATCTTTACAACCTTTATCATCGGTAACAATTACCCTATAATTTCCTGCAATCTTTGCAATAGTAGAATTTGTATTGCCAGCAATTGGATTTCCTTCTAAAAGCCAGGTAAAACTACTGCCTGCTGTGGTACATTTTAACTGTATAGAATCTCCATTACAGATTTTAGCTTCATTTTGAGGAGAAATCAGTGCAATTGGCTTTGGAAGTACAGTAACTGTAATTGGATCTGATTCCGAAGTACAACCATTCGAAGATGTTATAATCAGCCTAAAAACACCAGCATCCGTTGCTGTATATTGTTGAGCACGAGCATTTGGAATAGGAAAACCATCTTTTGTCCATTCAAAACCAAAACCAGATAATGTTGGACCTCTTAATATAACCGATGTCCCTTGACAAATTGTTGTAGAATTAAGTGCGGTTATAAATGGTTTAGTAGGTACTTCTCTTACTGCTCTATATCGTCCAAAAGAAGTTTCATTATATGATCTTCCTTTTGCAAACCAAGAATTTGTTGAGGTAGCTGCACTATCTATATCATCGGCTTTATAGCGAAAAGCATAAATGCGATATTTTACCGGTTCGCCACAATTCAAAGGAGAAATGTCTGTAAGTGTAAGATTTTGGGAACCAATAATATTATCGACAACTTTCCATCCACCTATCATGTCGCCTTTTGCATATGTAACACCATCTTTTGGCAAAGGTAATGTGTCGGCAACTGTTTCTGGGGCTCTTACAATCAGATATCCTTGATAATTATCAGCAGGATATGGGTCTGTTGCAGCATTCCAATTTAATGTAGTAGACCCAACATTAACATTTCCGGTTACAGTGGGTGAATTCCATGTGGGTTGTCTTAATAATCTCCAAAAATTACTATTAGATACATCACCATAAGGAATAATATTATTATAATTAGGATATCCTGGGCTTTCATATAATGTAATAATTGCCTTGTTTGCAGAACCCGAACCATTATAATCTGCTAAAGTAGCACCAGGAAACACAGAATTGCTTATCCCCATAGAACCATAAACAAACACTTTAGGACCACTTATCAAATTAAATACTGTAGTTTCATATGTAGGTGTGCCATGCCCCAATGCATGATGATTATTTCCAGCTGCATCTAACAATTGAATAATATCACTTGTCTGAGCAATATTTAAAGCATCTTGTGCCCAATTACTACTTGTAAAGAGTACTTTATCAAAATAACCTGCTGATTCAGCTCCAATCCGTATAGATCCATCTGCTGCTGAAACATCTAGTGTGGCAGCAGTTCCTCTATGAGCTATCCAAATAACTGTGCCAGCCCTTAAATTTTTCCAAAGTGGTACATCTTTAAATTTTATACCAGCTTGCCATCCACCAGCGGCACTATTATCACGCAAGGTGAACCCAACCAAACTCACATTATCAGTAACGACTAATAACTCAGTTGTTTCGCCCTCTGGAACCAAAGTTACATTCTTATATTCATTAATTACTATATCTTGAGCATGACACAAAGGCACCATACTTAGTAACATAAATAGGAATAGTATACAAGATCTAGTGCACAATGATGTAAGGTGTTTAGAATAATTCATAAAGTATCTAGATAGCAATGATTTTGGTTGGATTTAGTGTCTGCAATTTAGTTTATTACAGTGGATTCACCAATAAGAATTGAGGTGCTTTCTATATGAAGTTTTCAACATTTATTTTGAATATAAAAAAAGCGGATATATCATGTAGATAATCCGCTTTTTCAAAATCATGTATCATTATTTAGCATTTGGCTGAGTTGGTAGTTCCGATAATTCATATCCTGTTGGAATAGCAAATACTGATTCATCAATTGCACCAGGTTTAATATCATTCGTTTTCATGATAAAAACTTCACTTCCATCGGTATTCTTAGACATAATTTCTAGAGGAAAATACGCGGCAGCATCTGAATTCATCAATGTAGGTAATGGGATAAATGGAACTCCACTAAATGCTAGGGATCCTAAAGTATTTGTGGCCCAAATTTCTACTGTTCCTGATCCATCTTCTTGAATTAATTTTTCGCATATATAGCCATTAATTTTTTTTGATTCACCGGTTTTTCGAGTTTCACTGATTATTGGTGCTTCAACAACTTTACCTACTCTTTTCATCATACTTGTTAATTTTTCAACAGTAGAAACAGTAAGATTTATAAATGATTTTTGATTATGCAAAATCATTACTTGTTTTTTACCATAACGGTCACTTTTGATGTCAACTTCTCTGCCATTTTGTAATTTCATATGAAGTAAAATCTCTGCTCCATTAGTAGTAACATCAACATCATTTGCAACATCATTTATTGTAATATTATAACTAACCTTGCCTGAATAGATAGTCTGAGCATGTATGCGTGGTATGAACAACAAAGTACATATAGCAATCAGTATAGTCTTATATGCGTATTTCATTTAGGTACCTTTAAATAATTCTAATAATGTGCAAAAATAACTATTACATTATGCTTGACCAAAGACTCGGCAAATATCTAAAGAAAACTATATAGTTTTGTTATAATGAAATCACATTTCTTTTTTAATTGCAGATACGATGTCCACATATACGATACAACTTCCAAATTTTGAAGGCCCATTAGATTTATTACTCTTTTTTATAAAGCGTGATGAATTAAATATCTATGATATTCCCATTGCCAAGATAACTGGAGATTTTTTAGAATATATTCGCTTAATGGAACTATTTGACCTTGAATTAGCTGGCGAATTTATGGTGATGGCGGCCTCTTTAATGCAGATTAAAGCATTAATGTTACTTCCAAGAGAAACGGTAGTAAAAGATGGAGAAATAGAGGAAATTGATCCAAGGGCTGAATTATTAGAGCGATTACTTATCTATAAACAATTCAAGGAATCTGCCTCTTTATTATATGATCAGGCCGAGGCAGAAAAATTTCATTATTATAGAAATTATTTTGAAACAGAGCAAAGACATTTAGGAAGTAATGATGCACTTGTTAATGCATCTTTATTTGATTTAATGCGAGCTTTAAAAAAAGCTTTACATAGAAATGCTGAACAAGAACAACATTATTCTATTGAAGCTAGATTAATAACAGTTGAAGATAGGATTACAGAGATTACTCTCTTGATTTCTAAAGAGAAAAAAACAACGTTCTTTACTCTTGTCAATAATCAGTCTAGAATGTCTATAGTTGTTACTTTCCTTGCATTGTTGGATTTAGTAAAACAAAAAATTATTCGTATTCATCAACAAAGTATTGGGGATAATGAAGATATAGTATTAGAAGAATATTATCCAATAGAGCAAGAGCCTGAGAATATAATATTTGAATCATTGCCATGATTTCTTTTTCTCAATATATCCGACAAGTTTTTCAGAATCATGCTGATCCAGAATTGGCCAAGCCAATGCAAGCATATATGAAACATTTATTTACTTTTTATGGCTTGAAAAGTCCCTTAAGAAGAAGTTTAATGAAACAGACAATGAGTCTGTATCCAAAAGACTTTTTGTTGAATATTAATGATATAGCAAGGGACCTCTATAAGGATCATCATAGAGAATTACATTATGTAGCTATAGAATGTGTAGATAAAGCTCAGAAATATTGGAATGTACACACCATTGAACTACTTGAATATATGATTGTCACTCATTCATGGTGGGATTCTGTAGACTGCATTGCTCCGCTAATAGGTATCTATTTTCAGAAATTCCCCGAACAAAGAATGGCATACCTAACAAAATGGATGACATCACAAAATATGTGGCTTCAAAGGATTTGTATCCTTCATCAAAAAAGGTATAAAGCCCAAACCGATGAACAATTGCTGTTCTCTTTATGTATACAGTTAAAAGAATCGAAAGAATTCTTTATTAGAAAAGCTATAGGCTGGGCTTTAAGAGAATATAGTTATATACAACCTCATGCAGTTATCTCATTTGTTCATTCACATGAATTTAGTGGATTAACTAAAAGAGAAGCTTTAAAACATATGAAATCAGACATTATCTAATTTCTTCATGTCTAATTTCACCGCCAGAAGTACCTGTCTTCTGTGCATAGAATAAAGAAACAACACTTAAAACAATCGCAATTTCTACAATCACTTGTGCATAAGACTTCCTCTTGATATCTGCCCATAAGGCAATACAAGCAATTCCACCTGCTATGTAGGTTATAACTGAGAATATTTCTGCAGATTCTTCATGATTATGAATATATGTTTCAGAAATTCCAGGTAATTCTTCTACAATTTCTTCGGCCCTTTCGCCACTTTGCATTGCAATAAATGAAGTAATAGCTCCAACAATTAATATCCCAAGCGCATATCTACGCATAGAATCTGATTTGATCACATGTGCTATAATTCTTGTAATAATTGCGATGAATGGTAAAATGATAGGGAAATGATTAATCATTAAATGAATATGAGCTGCATTCATGAGAGAACTCCATTAAATGTAAAAACAAAGAATAAATCTGATCAGAATTTACTCAATAAACACCTTGATTACAATGATATATGTAAGTTTTAATCAAAGATTTACATGCTTTAGTTGATTGATGTTTTATTCGAATTCTTCTAACATTGATTCTAATTGAATTATATATCTTCCATAAAAGAAATGCAGATACACTATTGTAAATATATAGTTTAGAGCACTCAGTATTATAATGATGAGCAAAACAATACCATTTTTGGCCGAATCAAGTGATTTTGACAACAAGGAGCGCTGCCGTCAAATTGTTTCTGGTCTTTGTCACCTTGTGCTTCGAAGTGAGGCGAGAGCTGAAATCGCTAACAGCGACATA
>JALRHN010000064.1 GCA_023259575.1 Candidatus Kapaibacterium sp.
AACTGTCTTGGTGATTAAAGCAAGATTAATTCTCGCTTGACTTATATTAGGTTCTTCGCCTATGATTCTGCAATCATGGTAGAATGAATGAAATGCAGATGCAGTTTCTCTTAAATATTCTGCAATAATTTGTGGCTCCATAGCATGCGCAGCCTTTAATGTACATTCTTCAAATCTGGATAAAGCAGTTATTAGATGTAATTCTGCAGGAGCTGTTAAAAAGTGTAATGGAGCTTCAGTATTTGGGATTAATTCTTTATCTGCTGCATTTGCTAGCATAGAACAAATTCTAGCATGCACATATTGTAAATAGTATACTGGATTTTTATCGTTTTGTTCTCTTGCTAAATTTAAATCAAATTCTAACTGAGTTTGAGCTCCACGCATAATAAAAAAGAAACGTACGATATCTGCACCAACTTCATCAATTAATTCGTCTAAGGTATAGCTTTTACCTGATCTCTTAGACATCTTTACTTGTTCCCCATTTTCCCATAAGGTAACAAATTGATAAATAAGAACTTTAAGCTTTTTGATATCATAATCTAAAGCCTTTAAAGCTGCCGTTACATCTGGAATTGTAGCTATATGATCAGCACCAAAAATATCTACAATTAGGTCGTATTTTCTCTCGAATTTATTTCTATGATAAGCTATGTCTGGCAATCTATATGTTGGTTCACCTGTTTGCTTTACAATAACTCTATCGGTTAAAGATTCATCAATACGTGAAAAGTTAAACCACGTTGCTCCATCTTTATCATAGCTTAATCCTTTTGTTTTCAACTCATTAAGTAAATTATCAATAGTGCCATCATGATATAATGAATCTTCATTGAAATATGTATCTTGATGAATCTTCATCTTCTTTAATGTATTCAATATTGATGAAAAACACCATTCTTCACCAATTTTCCTGAACGAAGATAAAATAACATCAGATGGTTCTGTATATTCTGATCCATATAATTCTAATGCCTTTTGTGCAATATCTTTGATATAATCACCATGATATCCATCTTCAGGAAATGGATAGTCTGTAGCACCACATAATTGACGATATCGAGCAAATATAGACTTTGCAAGCATATTCATTTGATTGCCTGCATTATTAAAATAGTATTCTCTGGTTACCTTATAACCAGCCCATTCTAACAAATTGGCAATCGTATCTCCAATAGCAGCATTTCTACCATGCCCCAGATGTAATTTACCTGTTGGATTAGCACTAACATATTCTACATTGGCTGTTTTACCTTTGCCATATTCTGTTTTTCCATAATCTTTACCTTTAAGGCGTATAGATTCAATTACATTATGGAATAAAGATGGTTTAGCATAAATATTGATAAAACCTGCACCTGCAATTTGTACAGATTCCACTATATCATCTTCAAATACTAGTGCATTGATGATATCTTGAGCAATATCTGCAGGTTTTCTTTTTAGATGTCTAGCAAGAGTCATGGCTATATTTGTAGATAAATGGCCATGTTCAATTGTTTTTGGTATTTCAAATACAAGTGGAACAATATTATCTGCATGAATAGAAATCAATGCTTTTTCGAATACGGGAGCAATTAACACATGCATCATTATTTACTTATCCTTTGTATATCCACTACTTTGCTCTGCATATCGTGCAGGAATTCTTCGATTATTTTGTAAATCGTTTAGAAATGCAGCTTTTGCTGTTTTATTCATCTTTACTGCTTTACTTTCCTGTAGAGTATAAAAATCTGCTTCACTCCACAATTTTTCTAAGCGATAAAAATCTCGTGCATCTTGATGAAATACATGAACAACTACATCAAAATAATCAAGGATAACCCATTGTTTAGCATCCCATCCTTCTGATTTTGGAAGGCCTTGTCCAGCATCTTTTCCTGCTCTTTCCATTCCAGCAGATACAGCATCAACTTGAACTTCAGACAAACATGAACATAGAACAAAATAGGTAGCAGGAGCACCTTCTACATCTGTTAAATCAAGTATTAAAATATCTTCAGCTTTTTTATCTTCTACCGCCCTTGCACAATATAAAGCATAAGCTTTGCTATGGGCAGCATCTCTTTTTCTTTCAGTTTGAACTGACAAAATAACTCTCCAAATAAATAGCAGGATTAACTGCTGAATAATCAATCATTCAATTGTTCTTTATGTAAAACCTTTAAGGTTTCTTGTTCTAATGTATACACAATAGGTGTTGCTGTTGGGATGTTTAGTTCTAAAATATCTTCTTTAGACATCGAATCTAATTCGGCTATTAATGCTCTTAAAGAATTTCCATGGGCTGTTATCAGGACATTTTTTCCTTTTTTTAGTTCAGGAATGATAGTATCATGAAAATATGGTAATACTCTTTCTTGAGTCATCTTTAACGATTCACCATTTGGTGGAGGTATATCATAGCTTCTTCTCCATACTTTAAGCTGATCTGATCCGTATTCCCTGCCAATATCATCTTTATTTAAGCCTTGAAGATCTCCATAATGTCTTTCATTAAGTTTTTCTGACCTAAATGTAGGAATTGATTCAATACCAGCTTGTTTTAAAGCTATTTCAGCTGTTCTTATTGCACGCATAAGCACCGAAGTAAACAAAATATCTATTGGATATTTCTGTAAAATATCTCCTGCATGAGCGGCTTCAATTTCTCCTTTAGCTGATAAATCTATATCAACCCAACCTGTGAATTTATTTTCCAGATTCCATTGGGATTCGCCATGTCTTAATAGAATTAAATAAGGCATATAAGTATTAGTATAATTATGAATTATTCCATGTAGGTTTTCTTTTTTCAATAAAGGCTTTCATTCCTTCTTTTTGGTCTTCACTTGCAAAAAGCATGTAAAAATTCTTACGCTCAAATTCTAAACCTGCTTCCAGGGTTGTACTATAGGATTTGAGTACTGATTCTTTTATAAGTCTTACTGCTATTGGGGCTTTATTTGCAATTTCTGTGGCTAATGCAATTGCTTCTTGAAGATAGCCTGAAACAGGTACTACTCTATTTACTAATCCTAATCTCCATGCTTCATAAGCAGAAATCATGCGTCCAGTTAATGCCATTTCCATTGCTTGTGCTTTACCCACTATTCTTGTTAATCTTTGGGTTCCACCAGCTCCTGGCATCACACCAAGATTTATTTCTGGTTGACCAAACTGTGCAGTTTCGCTAGCAATTAGCATATCACAGTGCATAGCTAATTCGCATCCTCCACCAAGCGCATAACCAGAAATAGCACCAATAAGTGGTTTTTTTAGGAGCCTAATTTTTTCCCATCTAGAGAATTGATCTCTGTTTAACATATCAATTGTCCCAGCATCAGACATTTCAGTAATATCTGCGCCAGCAGCAAATGCTTTGTCACTTCCATGAATAATCATGCATCTGATATCTGATTGATTATCAAAATATTGTAAAGCATCAACTATTTCAACCATTGTTTGTAAGCTTAATGCATTAAGAACTTCGGGTCTATGTAATTGTACAATTCCAATACCTGGTTTAGGAATATACGTTTTGATACATGTATATGTATTCATTGTGTTCATAAAATATTTAAAGAAGTAAACCTGCTAATGTTGCAGTAAGTAAGTTTCCTAATGCTCCTGTAGCCATTGCTTTAAGTCCTAATTGAGCAATATCTTTTTTTCTATGAGGAGCCATTTCTCCAATTCCACCAATCTGAATTGCAATTGAACTAAAATTTGCAAATCCACATAAAGCAAAACTAGCCATTCTAATCGTTTTGGGGTCTAATGATTGTTGTTTTATCATTTCTGATAAATCTGCATATGCAATAAATTCATTCAAACTTATTTTAGTACCAATAAGAGATCCAAATACTTGAGCATCTTGTGGTGGAACTCCTAAAATCAAAGCAATCGGTGATAATAGCCAACCAAATAATTGTTTTAAGTCAACAGGGAAATTAATTCCATAGTGAAAAACTGATTCATGAATCCAATACATACAGCTATTAATACCTGCTACTAAAGCTATAAAAGCAATTAACATTGCAGCTATACCAAGAGCTAATTTTATTCCATCTGAGGCTCCATTTGCAGCTGCTTCAACAATAGTAGAGCTTTGAGCAAGTACAGGCTCTGGGAGAATATTATGTTGTGTTTGAATAGAAGGTACAACAATTTTAGAAAGCATTAATCCAGCTGGTGCAGCCATAACACTTGCAGTAATAAGAGATTCTGCAGGAACACCCATTTGAATATATCCTGCCATTACTCCACCTGCGATTGTTATAAAGCCTCCAACCATAATTGTATGCAATTCAGATCGTGAAGCATTACCCAAATATGGTTTAATTAATAATGGAGCTTCGGTTTGACCTAAAAATACATTAGCTGAAGCTGATAAAGATTCTATACCAGATGTATGTAATGTTTTACTCATAAACCAACTCATACCACGCACTATATATTGCATAATGCCAAGATGATACAAGATGGACATCACCGAAGAGAAAAAAATAATAGCTGGTAATACCGTAAATGCAAATTGAAATCCAAATGTTTGAGCATATTCAGGTTTTACGAGATTCCCGAACAACATTTCGGA
The DNA here is from genome assembly GCA_023259575.1 of Candidatus Kapaibacterium sp. GTDB lineage: Bacteria > Bacteroidota > Ignavibacteria > Kapaibacteriales > UBA961 > UBA961. The sequence continues at coordinate 4,583 of JALRHN010000064.1, forward strand.
TCCTTTAGATGCTAATCCTAAAAATGCTGTTACTGCATTACCGCATTCTCTTAATAAATGGATGCCAAATGGTACTTTCAGTACAAAAAAACCTATAGATATTTGCAAAATAAGTCCTATACATACTATACGCCAGGGAAATGCCTTTTTGTGTTCAGACATCAGCCAGCAGAAAAATATGATAAGAATTATTCCCAGAATACCGATAAAATGATTCATACATTATAGCCACTTATTTTGTTGATACCATTCTACAGTTCTGTAAATACCTTGTTCCAAACTAATTTTTTGTTGCCAATTAAAGTGTTGCTTTGCTTTCTCTACGCTACAAATCCAATATGGCTGAATAATATCCATTCCTTTTTCATAATTGAGTACTGGTGGTTTAGAAGAAAATTTTCCGAAAAATTCTGATATTCCTGCTAAACCCATCACTACAGTATGTGGAACACGAATTGAAATCAAACTCTTTTTATTAAATGCTTGCTTAGAGATTTCAGCAATGGTATCCCACGTATAAAACTCTTCAGAAGAGATAAAATAGGTTTCACCTATTGTATTATTGCTCATTGCGGCTTCTATAATTCCTCGTGATAAATCAATTCCATGAATTAGACTTACCTTTTTTTGATCGAATCCAATTAATGGGGCTAATCCCCTATTTATAGCTTGAAAAAAAGTAAGTATTGCTGTATCACGTTCTCCATAAACTGCGGGCGGACGTACAATTGTGATTGGCATATCATTCATATATGTTTGAACTACTTCCTCTGCAGCCTTTTTTGATCTACCATATGCTGTAATAGGTAATAATGGACTTTGTTCATTAACTGGATTGTGTAATGATGCTGATGGACCAGTTACTGTTTGACTACTTACATGTAAAAATCGTTGTAGATTTGGAGCATAAAGTTTTGCAGCTTCAAGTAAATGTTTTGTTGCATCACGATTGCCAGCCATAAACTCAGCTTCATTTCTTGCAGCAGTTAATCCTGCTATATGAATTATCATATCCATATCTTTTACTGCATTTTGCAAAGATTCTGGATGTGATAATGAAGCATTAATAATTGAAAATGGTTTTCCTTCTAACCATTGCATATTGCTTGTAGGCCTTGCAATACAGTAAATATCTGCATCATAGTCTTGCAGTAAATCTGCTGTATGGCTTCCAATAAATCCTGTGGCACCTGTTACTAAAACCTTCATTATTATTGTTCTTCCTGAAATGTTATTAATTCTCCATTTGATAAAACAATATCATAATCAGGAGAGATATCGCCACGTGATATTTTCTTCAATTTACTTTGGATAAGGGTCTTACGAATACTAGAAAGTCTATCTGAAAAATAAATCCCATGAAGATGATCTATCTCATGCTGTAATACTCTTGCTAATAATCCATCAGCCTCGATTGTATGTTCTTTCATATTCTCATCCATAAATCGAACTTGTATGGCATCTGGCCTAATAACGGTATCTCTAAGATTGGGTAAACTTAAACATCCTTCCTCATAATCTGTTTCTTCATCTGAATAATACAGTATTTTGGGATTAATGAGAGTAAGTGGTTTTGTTTTTTCATATCCTGTCATTGGAGAAATATCGATAACAGTTAAAGATAAAGGAGAGCCTACTTGATTTGCAGCCAAACCAATACCATCTGCATAATGCATCGTTTGCTTCATATCAGCAATAAATGCAATCAAAGAATCATCAATTGTAGTAATGATATCAGCTTTTTTTCTCAGGATAGGATGATCAAATACATAGATCGGTAAAATAGACATAATATTCTTACTCTTTAAAATCCTAGTTCTAATAAATACGAAGAAAAGGGCTCTGAAAAAATATTAAGAGATTCACCATATTTTTTTCCTTCTGGTAAAAACAATAATGAACCTAAAGTATCAGAATTATCGTGGATAAATGAAGAAGTTGCTAATATTGTTTCTTCTTCTGGGCGAAATTGATTATCACTGTCATGAACAATCACCGAAAATCCTATCTCCTTTGTGGTTTCTTGTATCTCGGTTTGGATGTGATTACCAAATAACATTAATGGTATGGCCATTTTTATTGAATATCCAGATTTAGTAAGTGATGATGAATGTTTAATGGACGATAAAAGCGAGGTGTTTATCGTATTATCTTCAGAATTAACAATTGATATTGTAGATTTCTGTTCTAAAAAATCACCTGGTTTTATTGAAATAACCATTGTTCCACTATCAGCAACTATGAGCTTTTTATCAAGATTGGTTTTCTTTTTTTGTATTCTTTTGTTAATATATTGATTAACATCTGTTGATGGAGGATGTGTAGTAAACCAAATATCGATATAATCAGAGGTACACGTATCACATCTTCCAAAAATAAATGCATCATCAGTTACTGAAATATCAAAAGTCAGATAATCAGGATCATAATGCACATTATGAATTTCAAAAGAGCAATCAGAATCACCTTGCCAATAAAAAGCTCCTTTAACTGCAAAATCAGGTTTATGTGCCAAAATTCTACTACTTATGCCTTTTATTTCTTGAACTTTTTTAGGATAAGCAGGTATTGACAAATAACTATGATCATAAGCAATATTATCAGTTTTTATATCTATCAATTTTTCTTTGGATTCTAATGTCTGAAAGTTATTATATGTTTCTCTTGTATAGCCAGCAATTCTTGATGTAGAAAATTCATCTGTATGAATAACAAAACCATTATCGAATGTATATCCCTTAATCTTCCAATTAAACTGTTCAATTTTACTTGTTATAAAGCATGTATTATGTCTGATAACAATACCAACTTCTAAAGGCATTTCTACATATGAATGTTCATATTCTGCAATCTTTGTTAAATAGCCTTCTATATCTGTAAATAAGTAAACAGTTACTAATTTTTTCTTTTCGGCATTATTCTTTACAACAAATGCTAGATCAGGGTATGTATCCCCAGAAAAATCAGCAATATCCCAACTCCATACTTTACACTTTGTAGTATCAGGTACTTGTTTCTGTATATCTGCAATCATTTCTTCATCAAAATATTGAAGAAGTTTTTCAGAAAAATCAGACATTGTCATACCTGATTGAGCGTGTAATTGAAAAAAACAATTACACTGTACAATGCAAATAAGAAATATGTAAATACAGAATTGATTCACATTAATGTTGTAATAGTGAAAAGACTTCATTCTTTATATCTGAAGCTGAACTTTTTAGTCTGGCTCCATATTGAGAAACAATTTTAGATGCAGCATATGAACCTAGATGTCCAGCCTGTTCAACTGTATATCCATTAGTTATACCATATAAAAAACCACCAGCAAACATATCGCCAGCTCCGGTTGTGTCTATCGGATGTGTTGGATAAGCAGGAATTATAATATCATTGCCATTATAATGAATTGTTGCACCTTGGTTTCCCCTTGTCATAACTACATTTTTACATATTTTTTTTAAATATTCAAATGCATCTTGCTCATTATACATTTCAGAAAATGCGCATGCTTCTGCAGCATTGCAGAATATCATATCAGTATATTGTAAAATTTCTAGTACTCTATCTTTAAACACTTCAACCACAAATGTATCAGAGAAAGTAAAAGCAATGTTTGTATCATGTTGTTTTGCAATGTTAACTGCTTCTAAAACTGCAGCTGCACCACCTGGTTCTGTAATTCGATACCCTTCTGCATATAGCCATTCTGATCGAGCAATTGTTTCAATCACTAGATGATCTTTATTGTACGTAGAATTTACCCCCAGATCTGTAAGCATGGTTCTTTCGGCATCTGGAGTAATGAGAACTAAACAAGTACCAGTAATTGAGTTAGGAATAATTTCAGCTTCTAAATGAATACCTAATTGACGAAATTCATCAGCATAAAAATGACCCAAATCATCATTTCCAAGAATTGTTTTATATGCAGCTTTACCACCAAATTGTCCAATAGCAATAATTGTATTTGCAGCCGATCCTCCACTTGATCGATGTGGATTATGTGCTTGTAATGATTCTATAGTAAAAGATTGTTCTTCTGGGCTAACTAATGCCATTGAACCTTTTTTTAGACCTAATGGTGCAAATTGCTGTTCATTAATTGAATATTCTATGTCTACTAAAGCATGGCCTATGCCACATATATGTAAATCTTTATTCATTAGTACATTCAGTGTCTAAATATAAATAATAATAATTATGCAAAAATACGGAAAAAAGCAGTTTTATAAGCTATGTCTCAATAGTTCTACACAAGAAAATAGCCATAATCCATCAAGAATTATGGCTATAATAAAGTTTCAATTCTAAAAGCTTGTTTAGGATACTTAATTCGTCCAATTAAGCGAAGCACCAAGAACAAAATTTCTTGGTAATCCTGGTTCTAAATATGCTGGCGATGTGAATTTTGGTATATCAGGATTTATCCATACACCCGCAGCATATTTAGTATCAAGAAGATTTTGTGCTTTTCCAAATACTTTTATTTCCAGATTATTCGATATTTCTATATTGTAGCTAATTCCAATATCAATACTTGAATAGGCATCAACAGTTAATGTATTAGCATCATTAGCAAAATATGAACTCATATTTCGAAATTCTGCATTACAAGAAAAATCAGATAAAGAAATGGGTGTATATTGAATCTTGAACGATCCAAATGAATTTGGAATTCCAGCTATCGAATTCTTCGCATAATCTTTATATGATGCCCCAGTTGGATTTCCATTTATTAGTGAATCTTGTTTGTATTCAGTATATATATTGGAACTTATAGTAAAGGATGCACTAATAGTTAATCCATTTTCCCATTGAGCAGAATGACTACATTCTATTCCTGTTCTTTGAGTTTTACCAGCACTAAAGTAAAATCTACCACCAGAATATGGAACAATATCATTGATTGTAGATATTGTATATAGAGCTAAATCTCCTTTAATTTTTGCTTTGCCTAATAGTAAATAATTATCGTGAATTAGATCACATTTATATCCTGCTTCTAAAGACAAAGATTGAATTGGTTGCAATAAAGGGTTGATAACATAAGAACTTAATGAAGCTGGTGGATCTGTTTCATTTCCAGCTGGAACTTCTATTCCACCACCAAGATTTGCATAAATAGACATATCATTTTGTAATTTCCATGTAATTCCAGCTTTTGGTGTTATTCTTTCATATGTTTTCATTTCATTTTTATACACTGGTAAAGCACCATCCAAGTATATATCAGTGAAATAAGAAATATTATCATACCGAGCACCTATGATGAGTGAGATCTGTTCACCAAAAAGTATTTCATCTTGAAAAAATACTCCAATATTTTCGGCTCCTTCTCTTTTATTTGTTCTAAGAATATCTCCTCTTTCTCCATTTTTAAGAGAATAAAATAAGATAGCTCCATCTTGATATTGATAATCGACTCCCCCTATAAACATTTGATTAATCTCTTCTGAATATTGCATTGTATGTTTTAATACAATGTTTCCACCAGTATGATAGCGGGTAAAGTCTCTAAATGTATTTCGTTCAGATCTTTGTAAAAATTTACTTTGTAAATAAGCCATTCCTCCAATTCCAAGATCTTGAGATAAAGCATGATCGATGGTAAATCCAAGTCTTCCGGCAGTATTATTACGCCTTTCATCTCTTTGTATAAAGGTAGGATTAAATGTAGAAGTATCTGCGCTTTGTTGTGGATTTGAATCAAATTGTGCTTGATTTAAAGGACCAGGTATTCTAAAATTTGTATTTCCTACAAGAATAAATAATCCTGTTTTGGTTCTTTGATTTATCTGATTAACTAATCCTCCACTAAATTGAAAAGCTTTACTTTGAGAATGTTCTCTCCAACCATCAAAGCTATTTTTTCCAATAGTACAGTATAATAATCCAATATCTGTTTTTGTAGAAGCTTGGAATGTTGTTTTTTGTAATCCAAAACTCCCTATCTGAGAAGAAAAACTAAGAAGTGTCTTATCTGTTTGTGGTATTGTAGAAAAACTAATGATACCGCCAGAAGCATTGCCAAATAATGCAGAACTATTTGATCTGAGAATTTCTGCACTTTTTAAAGCAGCTGGATCGATAAAATCTAAAGCAGTTCTTCCATCAGGTTCAGTTTCTGGAATGCCATCCACTAAAACCCTTATACCTCTTGTTGTTCCGGCATTAGATCGTTCACCTGCCCCTCTTGCTCCAAAACCTCTGATTGTAAGTCTTAAATCCTGATTTCCTGATCTTGATTGTACAAGTAATCCTGGAACATTGCTCAGTATATCATCTAATCCTAAACCTCTCTTATTTTGGAGATCTATAGGTGATACTATTGTAACAGATAAAGGTACTTCAAGATTATTTTCGGGTTGTCTTAATGCAGAAACTGTTATGTCTTTGGTAAATATGGATTTCTTAAGAAGCGAATCTTTTTCTTTGGAATTTTTAAAATCTGCAGAAATTAAAGGCATAAAAATGCACATAAACAGTACAAATACTGTATGTATAAATCGATTATTTTTCATGATA
>JALRHN010000065.1 GCA_023259575.1 Candidatus Kapaibacterium sp.
CTATTACTTAATGCATGAGCTGGATACGATTTCATAAACGTGAATACAATTTCAATTGCTTTTGGAGTATGTAAATCATCAGCAATAGATTCTCTTAAGTCAGATTCAAATGTATCAATAATAGCTATGTCATTAGAATCATTGCCAGATAATTCAAAGCACTCGTGGATATATTCTTGAATTCTTATTCGTGCTTTTTTCGCAGATTCAATACCAAAAAAAGTAAAATTATGAACAGATGCATAATGAGTACTCAGTAAAGAAAATCGTATATCCAAAGGATCTAGTCCTTTGTCTAATAAGTCTTTAAGAGTATAAAAATTGCCTAAAGATTTACTCATTTTCTTGCCTTCTACTTCTAGGAATTCATTATGGCAAAAAAATGTAGATGTGTCTACTCCATAACCAGCTTTACTTTGTGCTATTTCATCTTCATGATGAGGAAATCGTAAATCTACAGCACCAGTATGAATATCAAAAGGCAAACCCAAAATATGATTTCCCATAGCTGAACATTCTATATGCCAACCAGGCCTTCCAGGAAGATATTGATTATCTAAAGTAAAATCCCAAAATGGTTCATTATCTTTCTTGGCTTTCCAAAGAACAAAATCGCTTGCCTGTTCTTTGGCATATTCATCACTATCTATTCTAGAACCACTAATAACATTATCAAAATCAATGGCAAATAGTTTTCCATATTTTTCTTTCGAGACCCAAAGTCCAACATTAAAATAAATGCTTCCATTAGAAATATATGCATATCCATTCCTATATATATTCTCAATCAAATCAAGCATTTGAGGAATATAATCAGTAGCATAAGGTATAGAATAAAAATGTTCTTTTTGAATACCTAAAACAGAAATATCATGCAAAAATTCTTGAGCATAGAAAGAAGTTAATTTTTTTAAATTTTCTTTTGGATCATTTGTTTGTTTACCAAATTCTGCTTTCCATTCAGTACTATTCAATGCGCTATCGCGAATAGTTTTATCATCAATATCAGTAATATTCATAACCCATTTTACAGAATAACCACCTATAATTCTCATTGCCCTTTGCAAAAAATCTGCAAATAAAAAAGCTCTGTGATTACCTATATGAGCATAATTGTATACAGTTGGGCCACAAGAATATATGCGAACTTCACCATGATGAATGGGAGTAAACTGTTCTACGGTCTTAGATAAAGTATTGTATAATTTCATAAAGTATTATGTACAAATAAGGCCGGTAAAACCGGCCTTATAAAGAAGTTTATTAAGGTACAATTCTATAAATCATTCTTGGGAATGGAATTACTTCTCTAATATGTTCGGCACCAGATATCCACTTTACTGTTCTTTCTACACCAAGGCCAAATCCTGAATGCGGCACAGATCCATATTTTCTTAAATCCAAAAACCATTGAAATGCTTCTATAGGAAGATTTTCATGTTCTATTCTAGCTAATAGTTCATCATAACTATCTTCTCTTTGGCTACCGCCAATAATTTCTCCTGCACCTTCTGGAGCCAACATATCCATAGCCAAAGCAACTTTTTGATTCTCGGGATCTCTTTTCATGTAAAAAGCTTTTACTTCTGTGGGATATCGATGAATGATACAAGGCTTATCAAATTGTTGCATAATAGCCTCTTCTTGGGGGGCACCAAAATCCTCACCCCAAGGAAAATCTATCTGTATTTCAGAGCCATCAGCTTGTTTTTTATTCAATTTTACATTGTTCTTATTTAGCCAATCTACAGCTTCAGTATAGCTCATTCTATAAAAAGGGCGGCGCACAGCTTCAAGCTTAGATATATCTCTGCCCATTGCTGCAAGTTCTTTTGGACATGTTTTTAGGACATATTGAACGATATATTCAACCATGTCTTCGGCTAAATCCATATCATCATTTAAGTCGAAATATGCCATTTCAGGCTCAACCATCCAAAATTCTGTAAGATGCCTTCTTGTTTTGGATTTTTCAGCTCGGAATGTTGGGCCAAATGTATACACTTTACCTAATGCCATGGCACTAGCTTCTGCATAAAGCTGACCAGATTGAGATAAATACGCTTTGCCCAAATCAAAATATTCAGTCTCGAACAAAGTAGAAGTACCTTCACATGCACTAGGAGTTAGAATCGGCGAATCCATCAATCTAAATCCATTGCCATCAAAAAAATCTCTAATTGCTTTTACAACCGAAGATCTAATCCTCATTATTGCATGTTGTCTGGTGCTACGCAACCAAAGATGACGATGTTCCATCAGAAATTCAGTGCCATGTTCTTTAGGAGAAATAGGATAATCTTTTGATATTTGCCATATTTTGATATTGGTAATATCTAATTCAACACCACTTGGAGCGCGGCTTTCAGACCTAACAGTACCTGTTATAGAAACAGAACTTTCTTGGGTTAATGAATTGGCTTTTTCAAATAATTCATCACCAATAGAAGGCCTAAACGCAACACATTGAACAATGCCCGATCCATCACGTAATTTGATGAAACATAATTTACCTTTATCAGTTTTATCAGAAACCCAACCATTTAAGGTAACTTCCTGCCCAATTAAGTCTGATAATTGCTCGATTGTCTTATAAGAATGATAGCGAGACATATGTATCCAATTGATTTGTATAGTACTTATAAAAGTATATTGACTATTTATAGAATCAATATTTAGCCTACATTAAGACTAATTCTTTCACAAATCAACGAAAAAAAAGCGAATTATTTGAATAATGAAGTAATTATGATTGGAAATAACACCTGATAGAAAAAACAAAGGCTTAGTATAAAGAATATTATTTTAGCATATCACCACAGATTTACCATAAAAATTAGATCTATAAATCAAAATATCTTTAAGTAAAGTGTATATATTTTTAAAAAGAAATGAAACTTCTCAATAATTCCCTTTTATCACATTCTCAAAAGTTTGTATTTTGCGCCTCCGTGAAGCTATGTAATAGAAATTCGGATGATTTCTGAAGAGTATAATTGCTATCTCCACCTTTTTCAATAAGTTATTGAAATCGAATCCTTTTCAAGATGAAAATGTTCACCGGAGCATATTTCTATGCCTCAGATAATTATTGACGGACAAAGAGTTGAAGCTGCAGCAGGTTCTACTATTATTGAAGCTGCCATGCAAATTGAAAAGACCTTGCCACATTTTTGTTGGCATCCAGGCTTAAGTGTATCTGGAAATTGCCGCATGTGTTTGGTAAATGTTGGATTCCCAAAAAAAGGAGCAGATGGTGCTCATGAATTTGATGAATCTGGCAATGTTATTGTTCAATGGGGTCCTAAATTGTCTATAGGTTGCGCAACACCTATAGCCGATGGTATGATTGTAGATACACAAGGACAAAGAACCGAGCATGCACAACATGCCATCATGGAATTTTTGCTTATTAATCATCCGTTAGATTGCCCTATTTGCGATGAGGCCGGCCAATGTAAATTGCAGGAATATGCTTTTAATCATTCAAATGGTAAAAGTAGATTCATAGAGCAAAAAAATCACAAAGACAAAAGAGTAAAGCTTGGGCCACGTGTATTATTTGATGCAGAGCGTTGTATCTCTTGTTCACGATGCATACGTTTTGCAGATGAAATTGCAAAACAACCAGCATTAACTTTTGTACAACGTGGAGACCATGTAACAATTCAAACATTTCCTGGGATGGAGTTTGATAGTCCATATTCCATGAATGTCATTGATATATGCCCTGTTGGCGCTCTCACCAGTATGGACTTCCGATTTAATGCAAGAGTTTGGGAAATGAGTTTCACAAATTCTATCTGCCCGGGTTGCTCACGTGGATGTAATGTTAAACTTGGTGTACGAAATAATGAGATTTTAAGAATAGAGCCACGCACTAATATGCATGTTAATGAATATTGGATGTGTGATGCTGGAAGGCTAGAACAATATTCTTATGTAAATGAGAATAGAATTTCAGAGCCTCATCTTAAAGGTAAGCACACCGATTGGGAATCTGCGATTATTGCAGTAAATGAAGTATTACAAGCATATAATTCTAATCAGATTATGGTCATAGGCTCTGCTTATGGAACTAATGAAGATATATATGCAACTATACGATTTGCAAAAGAAATAGCGAAAACATCACATATAGATTTCTTAGAACATAGAGACCCAGCATTTTCTGATGAAATGTTAAAGTTGACAGATAGAACTCCAAATCATAATGGAGCTATAGCACTTGGATTATTTACTAATCAGCATGAATCACAGGCTGAAATCATTGCACAGAAAATAGCTAAACATTCAATTAAAGTGATCATTGCAATTGGAGAAAATATTGCTTCTCACCCGGCATTTTCAAATATCTTGGGTAATGTTGAGCATATAATTTCTTTAGCTTCTAATGATAATGAAACAAACAAGGTTGCATCGATAGTATTACCATCTTCCACATATGCCGAGGTATATGGTACATTTACTAATGCAGCTCAAAGAGTTCAATTATTAGAACCAGCAATTGCCACCAAAGAGAATGAGCGTTTTATGGGCTTAAAGATGAGCCGATGGGACAAATTAGGTGCATATAATGATCGTTGGTCTCAAGGTGAAAAAAGGAATTCACGTCCAGTTTGGAGTATATTGTCGGCAATAGCTTTACAACATGGACACAATTGGAATTATACTTCTGCAGAAGATGTATTTGAATCAATTGTATCATCATATACATTGTTTCACGATATGTCTTATGTATTATTAGAAGAATATCAAGGATTGGTATTAGGTAATGCAAAGAACCCTGAAGCCAAAAAAGTGGTATATGAGTCACATCTTTTAAAACCACAGATATAATTATTAACAGCTAATTGAACACAGGTAATAGATGGATGCGATTCCTGCCGGCGCCCTCATATTGGGAGTAAAATTATTTTTAGTAGTTAATGTACTATTGATAATTGCTGCTTATTTGGTGTATTTTGAACGTAAGATTTCAGCTTGGATGCAAAGCAGAGTTGGCCCAAATAGGGTTGGCCCATTAGGATTATTGCAATCATTTGCTGATGTATTTAAACTGTATACTAAAGAGGATATTGTTCCTGCATTAGTAGACAAAAAATACCATATGATTGCACCAGTAATTTCAATTGGTATTTCTATGGCTACCTATGCAGTTATTCCATTTGGTGAATATTATGTAGGTGGAGTTAATCTTATGGCAGTTGCTCCTGGCATTAGTATAGGATTACTCTATCTATTGGCAATGTCATCTATTGGAGTATACGGAATTACCCTAGCTGGGTGGTCATCTAATAATAAATATTCACTATTAGGTGGGTTAAGATCTGCTGCCCAAATGATATCATATGAATTATCGATGGGTCTTGCATTAATTGGTGCATTAATGATATCTGGGTCTTTAGATTTATTAGAAATTGTTAAGTCTCAAAGCGGTGGAAAATGGAATTTATTTTTCCAACCTATAGGTTTTATAATATTTTTAGTAGCAGCATTTGCAGAAACAAATAGAGCCCCATTTGATTTGCCTGAAGCCGAACCAGAATTAGTTGGAGGATATCATACTGAATATAGTGGAATGAAATTTGGTTTATTCTATTTAGCAGAATATATCAATATGCTTACAGCATCATGTATGGTAACAGTGATCTATCTAGGTGGCTGGGATATTCCATTCTTATATGAAAACTTAGCTAAGGCTGGAATATCACAAGGAAATCCATTATTAGCACTTATTCAGTTTGGAGTATTTTTTGGCAAATTAATTCCATTACTCTTTTTCTTTATTTGGGTTCGATGGTCATTACCACGTTTCCGCTATGATCAATTAATGGATTTAGGATGGAAAGTAATGCTTCCTCTTGCATTAGCAAATATTCTCTTAACAGGAATTGTAATGACGATTCTTCAATATTTTGGCATATTGTAATTAAAAGAGTATAAAAAGTAGATTTTTAGAGAATAATACATGAACATAAAGAAGAATACAGAATTAGAAAGAATGACATTCTGGGAAAAGATTTATCTTCCAGAAATTGCAAGAGGTCTTTCTTTAACATTCAAACAGATGTTTGAACCAACATTTACAAGACAATACCCTGAAGAGCGTTGGATACCAACAGGCTCTTATCGTGGGCGTCCGGTTTTAGTTTTAGAAGAAGATGGAGAACGATGTGTAGCATGTGGTTTATGTTCTAGGGTTTGCCCTGCCCTTGCTATTGAAGTTCAAGCTGGAGAAACAGATAAAGTTAAAGAACGTTATCCAGCAAAATTTGAAATCAATATGTTGCGTTGTATCTATTGTGGCTTCTGCGAGGAAGTGTGTCCTGAAGAAGCAATTATCATGAGTAAAGATTATGAATTAGTTTTTACAAGCCAGGAAGAAGCAATTCTAGGTAAAGATAAATTACTAATACCAATTGCTCAACTTCAAGATAGATTAGAATTTTTACGTCAATACAGATAAAATGTTTTTGATATATGTTAAAGCAAGTTCACATGAAATATGTGACTTGCTTTTTTATTAGGTATCTCCATCCTCTTGTAAGAAAACTTTATTACACGATACCTATCTGATTGATTTTACATAAAAAGTTGATACAATATGGATGACGATATATTTATTTTTTCTCATGATCATTTGATGCAACAAGTAGCAGATTCTCAATTAGAACTTGGCTATCATAAAGTACGCTTTTATATAGACGCACCTGGTATTCCATCAAAACATAAAACTGAACACATTGAAGACTTTTATCTATCACCATCTGGTGGTACGCTAAGAGATAGTTCCATGAATATAGTAATCTATAGCGCAAAGTATGACAAATACAAAGGCTATGGCAAGATGTCTAATTGAATATATTTTTTTCACAATTTTATAATAAGTATGATAAAAGCAATTGCTTTTCTACAATCAGCATTATGTGTTTCTATAATGCTTTTAAGCGGATTTGATGCTATAGCTCAGATAAATCCCATCAAATTTGAAGAATATGATTTACCAAATGGTTTGCATGTAATCTTACATAAAGATCAATCTGCCCCTAATGTAGCAGTAGTGGTACATTATAGAGTTGGAGCCCGCGATGAAGATCCAGCTAGAACTGGATTTGCTCACTTTTTCGAACATTTAATGTTTGAAGCTACCGATTCATATCAAAGAGCTTCTTTGGATAAATATATTCAAAGCGCAGGCGGTGAACTAAATGCTTATACCTCATTTGATGAAACAGTCTATCATTTTGAAGTGCCATCTAATGAGATTCGATTACCACTATGGATTGAAGCATCCAGAATGAGAACTCTTCATGTTGACACTATTGGTGTTGAAACGCAAAGAGGAGTAGTAAAAGAAGAAAGAAAAGGAAGATATGATAATAGCCCTTATGGCAATTGGTTTGAATTAATGTTTAAAAACTTGTTTTCAAGTGGAATGTATAGTTGGACACCAATTGGCTCCGCACAGCATATAGATGTCGCTACTATCGATGAATTCAAACAATTCTATAACAATTTTTATCAACCAAATAATGCAACATTGGTTATTTCTGGTGATATTGAAGCTAAACAAGTAAAAGAATTTGTACAAGAATATTTTGGCAAACTTCCCAAAGGAGCTCAACCGATACGTTCTAATGTAGCTTTAAAAGAATCCCCTGCAAACGTTTATACAGAAACAGTTGAAGACAATAAAGCCCAATTACCCGGTGTTTTTATTGGATATAGAGGTGCTAAAATTGGTGAAAAAGATGCATATGCATTATCTATGTTAATGGATATTGTAAATGCTGGTGAAAGTTCTAGATTATATCAAAGGCTTGTAGATAAAGATCAAATAGCAGTTCAGGCTAGTGGTGGATTTCAAAGTCTTCAAAATGCAGGTATGATATTTTTAGTTGGTATCGTTGCACCTGGTAAATCGGTAGATGATGTTAAGAAAGCTATTGATGAAGAAGTTGAAAAAGTGATAAAAGATGGTGTTACCGATGCAGAATTTACCAAAGCAAAAAATATTGCCGAGGTACGATTTATCGAAGGCAAGAAAAATGCTTTAGAGAAAGCAAGATCATTAGCTAAGTATCATACATATTTTGGTAAAGCAAGTATGATAAATACCGAGATTAAAGATTTTATGTCAATTACCAAAGATGATCTAAAGCGTGTAGCTCAGAAGTATCTTAATCAGAATCAAAGAGCAATTTTGACATATATGCCAAAGCAGGCTAAGTAATCACTACATTTTAGAACAATTCAATAGTAACTATGAAAACCCTTTCAATTATATGTACATTATTCTTTGCAAGCATGAATATATATGCACAAGGAATTCAACTTGGGTCCAAACCTGACCCATTACCAGCAAAAGCATTTGTGTTTCCTACATATTCTGAAATCTATTTATCCAATGGTTTAAAAGTATATGTTATCGAAGATCATGAACAACCAACTGTTACAATGCGTCTTCAAATAAAAGGTGGCGAAATCTCAGAAAAAATTGCTGGAACTGCTTCCTTAACTGCAGATATGTTTACCAAAGGAGCTGGTAAAAGAGATGCATTAACTATTGCGCAAGATCTTGATGGAATTGGTGCAAGCATTACTGCCTCAAGCATGGGAGATTTAACTTATATAAATGCAGAATGCATCATAAAGCATTTGCCAACTGTTTTAGGTATTTATTCAGATATCATCAAAAACCCTCTATTTCCACAAGATGAATTTGAAAAGGTAAAAACACAAAAGCTATCTGAAGTAAAATTAGAAAAAGCTCGTCCTGCAACATTACTTCAAGCTTTAGCTAGAAAAGTAAGTTATGGACAAGATCACCCAAGTGCACGCTATAAAACAGAAGCAACATATAAATCAATTAATCTTGAAGCAATAAAAGAATTTTATTCTCTGTATTTCCGTCCAAATAATGCAACAATGGCTGTAGTTGGTGATGTAAAACCTGCAGAAATTAAGTCAATGTTAGAAAAAGTATTATCAGATTGGAAATCAGGAGATGTAAATGCAATAGAAATTCCTAAAGCGAAACCGATGCCACAAGGAGTGTATTTTATTGCAAGACCAGGATCTGTACAATCAGCAACTGCTTTGACTTCTGCAGCGGTACCACAAAGCCATCCAGATTATGAACCATTACGTTTAGCATCCAATATTATGGGTGCTGGATTTGCTGGAAGACTTTTTAAAACACTTAGAGAAACATATTCTTATACATATACACCATATGCAACGATCACTTCCGCAAAAGAAGCAAATCGATTTACATGTGGCGCTGATGTTCGCAATCCGGTTACTGATTCGGCAATCACTGTAATGCAAAATGAAATGCGCAAATTAGCAACAGAACCTAGTAAAACCGAAGAAATTGAATTAATTAAAAGATATGTTGTTGGCCAACACAAAATGAATTTCGAAAATTCAGATTATTTAGCCAATCTATTATTGATTTCTGATTATAATAATCAACCAATTAGCAAAGTAAAAGAATTCCCTGAGAGATTCTCTGCTATTAATGCAAATCAAGTGATGAATGCAGTTGCAAAGCATATTAGCAAAACATCTGTGATAGTTGTAGGAAGCCCTGATATCCTTGAAAAGCTTCGTCAATTTGGAACTGTTTATGAATATACTTCCGATCTAGAACCCAAGAAAGAGGAATCTAAAAAAGTTTCATTAACTGCTGAACAATTAATGGAAAATCACAAGAAGGCTCTTGGAGGAATAGATAAGATTAGTACAATTACCTCTGTTATAGCAAATGCTAAAGCTTCATTTGACATGGGTGGACAACAAATGTCTGGAACTATGACAAGAAAACAAAAGGCACCAGGCAAAGAAATTTCTACAGTTGATATGCAAATGTTTAAGCAAACGATGATTACAGATGGAACTTCTGCTTGGATTGTAATGAATGGACAATCCCAAGAAATTAAAGATGATAAGAAGCAAGATCGTATTCTAGATGCACATATTATGAAATCTGCTAGATTACTTGAATTAGGCTATAAGATTGAGATTAAAGGACAAGAAGGTAATTCTATTATTGCAGAATCAACCGATCCATTAGGCGAAAAGGAAACCATGTATTTTGATGCAAATACTTTTTTGATAAAGAGTATCTCTGGAACTAAAGATGCTGGCCCACAAGGAAAAGTAGAAGTTAATCAGTATTATTCCGGATATCAAGATTTTGGTGGGGTTAAAATGCCTACAAAAGTAGTTATCGAACAAGGACCCGTTATAATAACTATGGAAGATTTTTCTTATCAAATAAATACTGAAATCAACGATTCAGAATTTAAACCAGAATAATATATAATCTGAATTGGATAAAGGGCAGGTTAAACTTGCCTTTTATCCAAACAGATGTTTCATTTCTTGCATATATTTTCTATTTGTTAAATCATAATGTATCGGGGTAATTGATACATATCCATTTCTTACTGCACCATCATCGGTTTCTATATCATCAGCTTCAGGTGCAATAAAAGTACCTACAATCCAATGATAGTCTCTTCCCATTGGGTCTTTTCTGGTATCATAACTATCATTCCAATAAGAATTACTTAATCTAGTAATTTTGATTCCTTTAATTTCATCTGCAGATAAAGTTGGAATATTTACATTTAAGACAGTGTCTTTTGGGACATTCATATGTAAAAGCTTTTCTGCTATTACAGCTGCATAATCTGCTGCAACAGTCATATCTGAAGTTAGATCAAATGAAGTTAGAGATACAGCCATAGATGGAATACCTATCATCATTGCTTCGGTAGCAGCAGAAACTGTACCTGAATACATGACATTAACAGAAGTATTTGAGCCATGATTTATCCCAGAGACAACAATATCTGGAGTATAAT
>JALRHN010000066.1 GCA_023259575.1 Candidatus Kapaibacterium sp.
TTACACTTGGAGTAACATTGGTTCATCCTAAAGAAGCAGTTGAAAAATATGGGAAAGATTTCTTTCAACATCCAGTTGGTACGGGCCCTTTTCGTTTTATTTCTTGGACACCAGAACGTGAATGTATCTTAAAGAAAAATGAGTCTTATTGGGAAAAGGATGAACATGGCAATACATTACCATATCTAGATGGCATAACATTTTCTTTCATGAAAGACTTAAACAATCAATTTGTAGAATGTAAAAATGGAAATTTAGAAGAAAGTTTTCGTATTCCTAGCGAATTTTTTCAAGATGTTGTAGATGAACAAAAGAAGACAAAACCAGCTTATGCTAAGTATAAAATTCTTCATATACCTTCTTTATCTACTCAATATTATGGTATGCTATGCACAGGAAAACTATTTGGTGATAAAAGGATAAGACAAGCCTTGAATTATGGAATAGACAGAGAGCAAATTCGTAAATATGTTATGAAATCACAATCTGCAGGACCAGGAATACATGGCTTAGTACCACCATCAATGGTGGATTATCATGGTGAATTAATCAAAGGCTATAATTTTGATATCAATAAAGCAAGAACACTTCTTGCTGAAGCTGGTTATCCTTCTGGTAAAGGACTAGAAATCTCATTGCAACTTAATAATGGCGGTGGAAGAAATCTTCAAATGGCAGAAGCTGTCCAATCTCAGTTAGCAAAAAATTTAGGCATAAAAGTTCAATTAAAACAAGTAGAATTTGCACGCCATCTAGATGAAGTTGATGCCGGCAAAGTTGAATTCTTCCGTCTTGGTTGGATAGCAGATTATCCAGATCCAGAAAGCTTCTTAAATCTATTTTATGGAAAACTTGTCCCAACCCAAAAAGATAGGCCTAGTCCAATTAATCATACTAGGTTTCAAAATGCGGATTTTGACAAATTATTCGAAGCAGCAATATCCGAAACAGATAGATTAAAACGCATAGAATTATACCGTAAAGCAGAGCAAATCGCTATGGATAATGCTCCATTAATGGCTTTGCAATACGATGAAGACTATCGTATGCTTCAACAATATGTAGAGGGTTATAAAAATAATCCTATGGATAAAAGAATGTATAAGTATGTTTGGTTCAATGCGGATATAAAAAAATGATGCATAATGGTATGCTCTTAAGTATTCAGCAAATACCAATACCAAATACGATATTGAATATGCAGAAAAGAACCTTGTCAGAACAAGAGTTTAAGGCCTTTTCTGCTGTTCAATTATTTTCCATAACCTATCATAATCAAGGACTTACAATTGCGGGATTTCTGGCTTTGCCACCAGCTGATCTAACAGTTGAATCATATCCTGCAATCATTTTTAATAGAGGTGGTACCGGGCCCAAAGGTGCATTAACTCCTGAATCAGCAGCAATGTATATTGCATTATATGCTAGTTGGGGTTATGTAGTTGCTGCAAGCCAATATAGAGGAAACGGTGGTAGTGAAGGCATTGAGGAATGGGGCGGAAATGATATTGAAGATGCTAAAGCTCTTTTGCAATTACTAATATCTTTACCTTATGTAGATAAAGAAAGAATGGGCCTTATCGGAGGAAGTAGAGGTGGAATGATGGCATTAATGATGTTAAGATCTATGCATGATTTTAAGGCAGCTGTTACTATAGGCGCTCCAACATATTTTCATGATATTCCAAAGGATTCATATATCTATAAAACATTCTTGCATTATCAAGACTCACCAGAAAAAATACAACAAGAAGAATTAAAAAGAAGTGCAATAACTTTTGCCCATGAGCTTTGTAAAACAACGCCTTTACTTGTATTACATGGCACAGGAGACAAAAGAGTCGACCCAATGCATTGCTTTTCCTTAGGCATTGCTCTTCAAAAGTCTAATCATCCATATAAATTGATTATGTACGAAAATGCAGATCATATTTTAGCAGGTAGAAGAGAAGAAAGTAATCAAGAAATTCATAAGTGGATGAATAGATATGTCAAAGAAAAAAAACCTCTTCCAAAAGTTGGACCTCATGGTGCATAATACCATTGAATACCCATAATAATTCATCAAAAATTCATGTAAAATCTCTAAATTTGCACATGTAATTTTAGCATTTGTAGCATTACAACATTACTGCATTTCCGCAGGGTTTTTTTATCACAAACCCACACTAGATAAAGCATGGCAGATATTAATGATCAAGAAATTCTCAATCCAGAGAATAAAGCATATTCAGAAGATAGTATTAAAGTACTTGAAGGACTAGAAGCCGTTAGACTTCGTCCCGCTATGTATATCGGTGATATTGGAGATAGAGGTCTTCATCACTTAATTCAAGAAGTAGTTGATAATTCTATAGATGAAGCGCTTGCGGGATATTGCAAGAATATTACCGTTACATTACATTCGGATGGTTCTTGCTCTGTTTCAGACGATGGCCGAGGTATACCAACTGGTCCGCATCCAGTAAAAAAAATATCAACCTTAGAAGTTGTACTATGTACACTTCATGCTGGTGGTAAATTTGACAAGGGTAGCTATAAAGTTTCTGGTGGACTCCACGGCGTGGGTGTATCATGTGTTAATGCTTTATCGTCACATCTAGAAGTAACGGTTAGAAGAGAAGGGAAAATATTCCAACAATCGTATTCTAAAGGAGATCCAATATCTTCTGTAGATATCATTGGAGAAACAAAAGAAACTGGTACAACTATTAGGTTTAAGCCAGATGATACTATTTTCAAGACAGTAGAATTTAGGGCATCTAAAGTTTCCGATCGTTTGCGTGAATTAGCTTTTTTAAATTCAGAGGTTAGTTTATCATTAATTGATGAAGTTAATGAAACTAGCGATACATTCCATTATCCTGGAGGTTTATCTGAATTTGTACGTTATGCAGATTCACATCTACAAGCTGTTACAGAAACTGTATATATAACAGGCTCTGGTAGTAGTGATGGTGGTGCAGATACTATTGTGGATGTTTGTTTTGAATATAATGATAGCTATAGTGAAACATTACTTTCTTATGTAAACAATATTAATACAGTAGAAGGTGGTACGCATGTTTCTGGATTTAGATCCGCTTTAACAAGAACCATTAATGCATATGCTACATCGAATAATCTAGTTAAGACCGCATTAACTGGAGAAGACTTTCGAGAAGGTTTAACTGCAATCATATCTGTTAAAGTAGCTGAGCCACAATTTGAAGGACAAACTAAAACAAAACTTGGTAATGGTGATGTTGAAGGTATTGTTAGATCAATTGTGAATGAACATCTTGCGATCTTTTTAGATGGTAATCCAAAAGTTGCAAAGAAAATTGTAGAAAAGGCTACACTAGCTGCCGAAGCTAGAATGGCGGCTAAAAAGTCAAGAGAATTAGTAAGAAGACAAAATGCATTAGAAAGTTCAGCATTGCCTGGTAAATTAGCTGATTGCTCTTTGAGAACTGCCGAGGATACTGAAATTTATTTAGTTGAGGGAGATTCAGCAGGTGGATCTGCAAAACAAGGTAGGGATAGAAGATTCCAAGCTATTTTACCTTTAAGAGGTAAAATCTTAAATACTCATAGAGCCAGAATTAATAAAATATTAGATAATGAAGAGATTAGAACGATCATTGCTGCACTTGGTGCTGGTTTTGGAGAAGATTTTGATGCTGAAAAAAGTAGATATGGTAAAATCATTTTAATGGCCGATGCTGATGTAGATGGATCTCATATTCGAACACTTCTCTTAACTTTCTTCTTTTTGAATATGAGAGAACTTATCAATTCAGGAAGATTATATATTGCTCAACCACCGCTTTATAAAGTTAAAAAGGGTAAGCAAGAATATTATGCTTATAATGATCAAGAAAGAGATGAAGTAATTAAAAGAATTCGAAAAGATAAAGGAATAACAGAAGACATTGCAGTTGAAATAACAGAACATATTAGTGCTGATGGTATTACAATTCAACGTTTTAAAGGTTTAGGAGAAATGAATCCTGAACAATTGTGGTCTACAACTATGAATCCAGAAACCAGAACTTTATTGCAAGTAAGTATAGAAAACGCAGCAGAAGCTTCGATGGTTTTTGATACATTGATGGGAGATAAAGTAGAACCTCGTAGAGATTTCATTGAAAAAAATGCTCAATACGTAAAAAATTTAGATGTCTAAATTTTCTTTTTAGACGCTCTTTTCTTTTTTTCCGGGATATCATCATTGATGATATCCCTTTTTTTATTGATAGAAGCACTTCTTTCTAATTCTTTTTTAAGGTAAGAAGCCGTAATACTGTTTTTATCAATAGAAATCTGTTCAGGAGTACCTTGGGCAACAATATATCCACCATTGGCTCCTCCAGTAGGCCCCATATCAATAATCCAATCTGCACATTTAATTATATCTAAATTATGTTCAATAACAACAACTGTATTTCCTTTTTCTACAAGTTTATATATAATTGATAGTAAATAAGTAATATCTTGAAAATGTAATCCAGTAGTAGGTTCATCTAATAAATACAATGTTTTACCAGTTGAAATTTTAGATAATTCAGTTGCAAGTTTTACTCGCTGAGCTTCTCCACCCGATAAAGTAGGTGCCTGTTGTCCTAAAGTAATATAGCCCAAACCTACATCATATAAAGCTTGAAGTTTTCTTTTTATAGAAGATAGTTCAGAAAAGAAATTCAAAGACTCTTCGATTGTCATAGAAAGCACATCAGCTATAGTCTTCCCTTTATATGTTACTTGTAAAGTTTCATTATTATATCGTTTCCCATTGCATATATCGCATATCACATAGACATCTGGTAAATAATTCATTTCAATTTTTTTTAATCCAGCGCCTTCACATTCTTCACAACGTCCACCGGGAACATTAAACGAAAATCTGCCTTGTTTATATCCACGAATTTTAGATTCGGGCAATTGGGTAAAAAAGTCTCTAATTAATGTAAACACACCAGTATATGTAACAGGATTGCTTCTAGGAGTTCTCCCAATAGGAGCTTGATCTATTTCAATTACTTTATCTATATGTTCTAAACCACTTATATCTTCATATGGTAAAGGAGATGTAGTAGCTCTATAAAAATGTCTTGTAAGTATTGGAAATAAAGTATCATTAATCAAAGTAGATTTACCACTTCCACTCATACCTGTTATGCATGTAAAAACGCCTAATGGAATATTCACATCTACATTTTTTAGATTGTTTCCGGAAGCTTTATACAATGAAATAGATTTTCCATTACCTTGTTTTCTTATAAGAGGGACAGTAATATCATCTTGGCCAGATACATATCTAGCAGTTGAAGAAAGAGGAAATTGCGGATTATAAGAACCATCTTCGCTTAATAAATCTTTTGGATTTCCAGCAAAAACGATATTACCACCATGAACACCAGCACCAGGACCAATATCTAACAAATAATCAGCTTGCTCAATCATATCTCTATCATGTTCAACAACCAACACAGTGTTTCCGATATCTCTTAGATTTTTAAGTGATTGAATTAATTTCCCATTATCATGCTGATGTAAGCCAATACTAGGTTCATCCAGAACATATGTTACACCAACTAATTGAGATCCAATTTGAGATGCCAAACGAATACGCTGAGACTCACCACCAGAAAGCGTTCTTGAAGATCTATTTAATGATAGATATTCCAAACCCACATTAGATAAAAATTCTAATCGTGATATAATTTCTTTTAGAATGACAAAAGCTATTGTCATATCTCTTTTTGATAGTTTATTTCCTAAATCAGAAAAATATTGTGCTGCTTGTACAATATCTAGATTAGACATTTCAGTAATGGATTTATCATCAATTTTAACAGCTAAAGATGATTGTTTTAAACGTCCACCCATGCATGTAGGACATGGAACTGCTCCCATCACTGTCTCTAATTTCTGCCTAACATCACTGGAAGCAGTTTGATTGTATACTTGTTTAAAGAATGTTAGTATTCCTTCAAATCTAATTTGAGCAGTAAAAGTTGAGCTTGTACCTGGAATCTGTACATGTACTTTATCTTTGCTTCCTAATAATAAAATATCTTTAATCGTATCTGGCAATGATTCATAAGGATCATTAATGCTAAATCGTAATTGCTTGGATAATTGTATAATCTGATCCCATAAAAGTACTTTCCTTTTTTTACCTAAAGGTCCAATAGCTCCATCTGCTAAAGAAAGTTTTTTATTAGGTATCATCAATTGAATATCGAAATCACTAATATATCCTAAACCTTCACATTGTGAACATGCACCAAATGGTGAATTAAATGAGAAAGAGTTTGGCGCTGGGGCCTCGTAGCCATTACCGCATTGCGGGCATGTATTAAGAGTTGAAAATAGCTTTTCTTGCCATAAACCTGATATTTCGCTTAATACCATGGCCACAGATTCTCCCATTTTCAAAGCTATTTCTACAGATTCATTGATTCTTTGTCTATTATCTTTTTGAACTAATAAACGGTCTATAACAACTTCTATAGTATGAGTTTTAAATCTAGATATTTGCATACCCTCAATTAACTCACAAAGTTCTCCATCAACTCGAACTTTGGTATAGCCTTGTTTTCTAAACTGCTCAAATAATTCTTTATAATGGCCTTTTCTACCTTTGATAACTGGTGCTAAAATCATAATCTTAGAATGTTCAGGCATCGATAAGATTGTATCTACAATTTGATCTATTGTTTGCTTCTGAACAGGAATATTACAAGAAATGCAATGCTGTATACCGATTTTAGCAAATAATAAACGCAAATAATCATAAATCTCTGTTACCGTACCAACTGTAGATCTGGGATTATTACCAACTGATTTTTGCTCGATAGAAATTGCAGGTGAAAGGCCTTCTATACTATCAATATCTGGCTTTTTCATCATCCCTAAAAATTGTCGAGCATAAGGAGACAAACACTCTACATAACGTCTTTGCCCCTCAGCATATAATGTATCAAAAGCCAATGAAGATTTTCCAGATCCAGAAATACCTGTGATTACTGTTAAAACATCTCGAGGAATCTCGGTTGAAATATTCTTTAAATTATGTTCTCTGGCCCCTTTAACAATGATATGTGTAAGTTCATCGCCAAAGTCATCATTTTCTTTTTGCGATATAATATTTATGGCTTTCTTATTAGAAACAGTTTTTTTGGGCATGGAAAAGGGCTTTAAAATAAAATATATATGAAGAGTAGAAATGTATTAAGCAAAAGGGGACATAAACAAGTTTGATTCAGTCCAATTCCTTAGTTTGCAAAGATAATGTTTGAACAGGAATTAAGATGGCTATGTTCCTGTTTATTGTTAATATTAATTTGAAATACAATTTTCTTTGTACAAATCACATATTCATGAGAACAGACTTTTTATCAGAGCAAGCGCTATTAACACAATCTTTAAAAGAAATTGAATTTCCAATTGTTTTAGAACATATTGCTCAATTTGCATTATCTGAATTAGGTAAAGAAATTGTTCTACATATAGTTCCAGATTATCCCTTGAATTGGCTAATAGAAGAGCATAATCGTATCGCAGAAATGAGAGATCTTTTAGCCAAAAACGAAGTGTTTCCTAGTGAAGGAATTTCTGATATTCGTCCTCAATTACATAAATCTCTTATTTCAGGTAGCTTCCTTACCGCTTCAGAACTATTAGACGTTTACGATGCATTAAGAGCTTGCAGACTATTATCTCAGTATTTTACATCGAAATCAGAAATATCACCAGCTCTTGCTGAATTTGGCAAAGGTTTTTATGAAAATAGATTTTTAGAAAAACATATTACAGATGCAATTGATGATACAGGCTCGATTAAAGATACTGCTAGCAGAGAGCTTGCTGAAATTAGAAAAAATATAGTAGAAACTTCATCTAGGCTAAGATCTAGAATGAATAAACTTCTTGCAAAAGTAGCAGAAGAGGATAAGGTAACTGATGAGTTTGTAACCCAAAGAGATGGTAGATTTGTTCTACCTATGCGTGCTTCAGACAAAAGATCTGTCCCGGGTATTATTCATGGAATGTCTAATACAGGATTAACAGTTTTTGTTGAACCTACCGAAATCGTAGAAATGAATAATCAGCTTTCATTATTATTAAGTGATGAACGCAGAGAAATGATTAGAATCTTAACTGTATTAACGGCTGAATTAAGTGCAGAAGCTTCTCTTTTTTTACAATCAACAGAAGTATTGGCTCATTTTGATGCAATGTTTGCCAAAGCATCATATGCACTAGAAAAAAATGGGGTGAAACCACATATTATATCTGGTCCAGAGATTGAATTATATAATGTGTATCATCCTTTATTACAATCTCAAAAAAGTGTTAAACCAATTCCACTTACTATAGAATTTACTTCAGATAAACGCGGACATCTTATATCCGGACCAAATGCTGGTGGAAAAACTGTTGCTTTAAAAAGTATAGGTTTAAATATTGCTATGGCTTTATCTGGTATCTTCCCTTTGGGTGAATGCAGAACTGGACTCAAAAAGATTTATTCTGCAATTGGAGACCATCAATCCATAGAGAATAATCTGAGCACTTTTAGCTCGCAAATTGTCACATTAAAAAATATACTGTCAAATGCAGCATCTGACTCTTTAATTTTAGTAGATGAAATTTGCTCTGGAACGGATCCCCAAGAGGGAAGTGCGCTTGCTTCTGGCATAATTGATTTCTTTATTGATAAAAAATCAATGTTTGTAGTCACAACTCATCAATCTACTTTAAAAAGCTATGCTTTAAATCGCCCCGAAATCCTTAATGCATCCATGGAATTTGATGCAGAACATCTAAAACCTACATATCGATTTCAATCAGGAATTCCTGGTAATAGCTATGCTTTTGTACTAGCAGAATCTATTGGTATGCCCCAAAGTGTTCTTAATCATGCGAAAACATATTTAGGTGATAAACATTCTGAATTGGAACAAAGTATAGCTTCTCTTCAAATATTTAAATCTCAAGCAGAAGAATCATTAAGAATAGCACATTCAGAAAGATTAGCTATTGCAACATTAAAAAAAGATTATGAAGAAAAAGCATTAGAATTTAAGCAGAAAAAATCTGAGTATCTTCAGAATGCAAAGCAAGAAGCAAAAGAGATTGTCCAAAAAGCAAATGCATTAATTGAACATACTATCAAAGAAATTCGTGAACAAAAAAGGGATATTAATGATATCAGAAAAGAATTTTCAGCTATAAAAAAAGAGATAGAGCATGCCGTTAAAGATAATAAAGATATTATTCCTGCAGATATAGGCTTTGCTGTGGGTGATGCTGTTATGATCTCTGATAATCAAAGAGATATAGGTAGTATTATAATTGTTGATGAAGCAACACAGTCTGCAATTGTAGAGTTTAATGGAATTAAATTCAAAACAGCATTATATAATTTGGTAAAAGCTAAAAAAAGTGATCAAAAAAAATATCAAAAATCATCTGGTGGAATATTAAAACTAGATGCTAAAACAACTATTGATATTAGAGGATTTAGGGCAGATGAAGCGTGTAAAGAAGTAGAAAAATTGATATCAGACGCCTTGATTTCAAATATTGCGATTGTAACTATTATTCATGGTAAAGGAACAGGCGCTCTTAGACAAGCTATTCACTCTCAATTATCTCAACATCCAGGTGTTTCATCATATCGTAATGGTTTTATTGCCGAAGGTGGTGATGGTATTACAGTTGTGGAGATTGCTTAATGAAAAAATCACACATCATCTTAGCTATCGAAAGTTCATGTGATGAAACATCAGCTTCTGTAATTCATGATAATCAAGTATTAAGTAATATAATTTCTTCTCAAACCTTTCATTCCACTTATGGTGGGGTAATACCTGAACTTGCTTCAAGGGCTCATTTAAGTTCTATATCATCAATTGTTCAGCAGGCATTACATACATCTGGAATTGGAATAAATGATGTTGGCGCAATCGCAGTGACACATCAACCAGGCCTTGCAGGAGCATTATTAGTTGGGGTTTCTTTTGCAAAAGGTATGGCTTTGAGATTAGGAATTCCAATAATTCCTATTAATCATATTGAAGGACATCTTTATAGCGGATGTATTGAATATCCTGATATTCAATTCCCTTGTATATCATTAGTTGTTAGTGGCGGACATACCAGCATATTTTTGGTGCATTCTTATATTTCTTATGAATTATTAGGAAGTACAAAAGATGATGCTGCTGGCGAAGCATTTGATAAAATTGGTAAAATGCTTCATTTAGACTATCCAGCTGGACAAAAAATAGACTCCTTAGCACAATTAGGTAATCCAAAAGCATATGATTTTCCTCGATCTATGCTTCATGATGGATCGTATAATTTTAGTTTTAGTGGTCTTAAAACATCCGTTAAGAATTTTTTACAGAAACAGTTTAACAATCAAAAACCTAATCAATCTGAACTTCAAGATATTTGTGCTTCGGTTCAAATGAAACAGTCTTATTCAATAACAGGGCCTCAATCTTATCTATCTTCTCATGTATAGTATTAAACTGTTCTTCAATATCTAAATTATCCATTATTACACTTGCAACATCTTCTCCATCTATACTAGCGTTCATATCAATATTACGGGCTATATCGTATGTACTAATGTTATCAGCTATATCAGCTGCTAAATCATAATCAGTTATTTCTTTTAATGTAATTCGTATATCATATAAGTCTTTATGTATGATCTTCATATCAGCAGTGTATCTATTGCTTACACTACTTTCATTCTCGTTCATACATTGTTGTATGATTGGTTTAAGTAATTCTCTGAGGTACTTTGTTATCATTATGGTTGTTCCTTATAGTAT
>JALRHN010000067.1 GCA_023259575.1 Candidatus Kapaibacterium sp.
CTTCTTGGAAGGGCAAGATTACTGTAATTTTATTTTCTTTATTAAGTCTTTTAGCCTCATTTGCTTTAGTACCATTGGGATATGTAGGATTTGAATTTATTACCCAATCAGATAGAGGTGAGTTTGCCATTACAATTGAAATGCCTGCAGGATATTCTGTAGATGAAACAAATTTCACAGCTTTATATGTAGAGCAATTATTACATGATTTTCCAGAAACTGAAAGAGTGTTTTCTTCAGTTGGTGTATCCAATGAAGGATTTATTGGTCAAACCTCTACAAATGCTGCAGAGTTTAATGTTACATTAAAACCAAAGTCTCAAAGAAATAAAACGACAGATCAGATTGGTATGCTGATGAAGCAGAAAATTCAATCAATCCCTGGAATAAAAGTAAGAGTAAACCCGATTGGAATCTTTGGGACAGCAAATCAATCTCCAATTCAAATTGTAGTGAATGGTACTAATTTTCAAGATGTTTTTACAGCAGCTTCTATACTTTCTGGACATCTTAAAAATACAAAAGGTGCGCAAGATGTTCGTTTAAGTGTTGATGATGGAAAACCAGAATCAAGAATTCAATTAGATAGAGAAAAAATGGCTGCATTTGGATTGTCTGTAGCAGAAATAGGAAACTCTTTAAAAATTGCAATTAGTGGAGATGATGATTCTAAGTATAGAGAAGCAAATACTGAGTATACAATGCGAATCGCATTAGATGAATTTGATAGATCGCAAACTGAGCAATTAAAACGATTGCCTTTTGTTAATGCGAGAGGACAACAAATAGAATTACAACAATTTGCAGATATTGTGCTTTCAAGTGGGCCAACAAAGTTGCAAAGAGAAAATAGAAATACTGCAATTACAGTATTCTCTCAAGTTGTAGGGCGCCCATCTGGTAATATTGTATCTGATGTACAAAAGTTAATGGAAGCAGAACAACTGCCTGAAGGAGTTACGATTTCTTATTTAGGTGATCAAAAAAATATGAAAGAGTCATTTATAAGCTTAGGTTTAGCTTTAGGAGCAGCTATTCTTTTTGTATACCTTATCATGGTTGCATTATATGATTCATATTTATATCCATTTGTTGTATTGTTCTCTATTCCTGTAGCATTTACCGGAGCATTATTGTCAATGGCTTTAAATATGAAAGCACTTGGAATCTTCCCAATACTAGGTATAATCATGTTGATTGGGCTAGTAGCAAAAAATGCAATTTTATTAGTTGATAGGGCAAATCAAATGCGTTTAGAGGGAGAATCTATCATAGATTCTTTATTAGATTCTGGTAAGGTACGTTTACGTCCTATTATGATGACAACAATTGCAATGATTCTGGGAATGCTTCCAATTGCTTTGTCTCATAGCTCTGGTGCAGAATGGAAAACAGGTTTATCTTGGGCTCTTATTGGTGGATTATCGAGTTCATTACTGTTGACACTGGTGCTTGTTCCTGTGATCTATCAAATAGCAGAGGAACTTAAACAAAAATTTACGAAGTCTACAAAAAGAATATAGAATGCGTTAAATAGTAAAGTTAATCGTTATATACCCGAAATTAATTAGTCTCATGATATTAGTTTCGGGTTTTATTTTAGGTTGCAATTATGTTTATTCATCTAAAAGATATAGCAATTATTCTGGGTGGTTTCATTGCAGTGTTTACTTTCGTTAATGGGCTTTTAGAGTATAAAAGGCAAGGAGCACAAAGAAGATTTGAACATTTTATAACATTAAGAAGACGCTTAAAAGAAAACGAAGCTTTTAAAGAAATATGTGCTTTTTTAACTGATAATAATCCATTATTAGCTGAATATGATTCTCAATCAAAAAGGGATTTTTTAGGCTTAATGGAAGAAGTTGCCATGCTTGCAAATTCAGGATTAATTAGAAAAGAAGTTGCCCACTATATGTTTGGTTCTTATGCTATTATGTGCGAAGATTCATCTTATTTTTGGCAAAATGTTGATAGATCAGATATGTATTGGACATTATTTCATGATTTTGCTAAGAATATGAAAAATGAACATCTTACTTTTACATTCAAAGCAAATACATTACGGTATTAATAATTGTAGAGTTCATTTGTTAAGATAGATTAATACATAATTAGATACTTTCATGTTGTTAAAAAAATATACATTATTCAACTTTATATTGTGCATTGTTCTTGTGATAGTATGCACTTCCAATGCATTTAGCATAAAAACCATCGCTTTTAACAAAGTTGTCATTCAATCAATTATCGATACATCTGTTTTTTATAAAAATAAGCAGCTATTTGGTATTGATAGCGGTATTATTATTTACAATGTTCAACTTAAAAAGGGTATGTCCTCTTCATTTGCTTGTATTGGATTTGCCCGAATACAAGATTCTCTTCAGCTAAATATTAGATGTAATCCAACAGTTCAAGGAATTCTAATTGATACATTATTCATTGAAAGTAATATTGGAACTATACCTTTAGTACTAACTTGTAAAGCTTTCTGTTCATCAGCATTGAATTCCACATTGCGGCTAGATAAAGATACATTGAAATGTACTACAAATGATACTGTATTGATTCCATTAACACTTCCACAATTGAACGCATCTGATATTGTTTCTTTTAGTGGATCTATGAGATATAATCCTACGATCTTAAAGCCTTTGTTTGGAGATATTTTAGTTTCACATGATTCAAATGAACCACCTTCTTATCAAGTACATTTTACTATTCCCGTACTAAACAGAGATTCTATAGTATTGTTTCGTTTTATAACTTCATGGGGAAATGAAGATATTTCATCTATAATATTATCTGAATTAAAGATTGATTCTTGTAATTATGAATCAAATATAGAATCAATACCTTTACAGATAAAAGTATGCAAAGCTAATGGAACAAGATTATTTTTTACAGGTACTTCCACATCTTTAGCAATATCATATGATAATATCTCTCCAATATTAAACATAGTTCCTGGTGAAACAGGTACATACACATATTCGGTGTTTTCATTACAAGGAAAGCTAGTTTTGTCGAATACTATGCATATGAAAAAGTTAGAAAATATATCTATTCCAATGCAGAATATGATGCATAACTCATTGTATTGTATTGTATTACAATGTCCTAGTTATGAAACAAAAATGTGTTCATTTCTATGGTAGTTAATTATACATATATGATAATCAAACCATTGATTGTAGTTCTAAGTATTCTAGTTTTCAGTACAACTTACTTAGTAGCGCAACAAGAGCAAGACTTAAGCGTGCTTCATATAGCCCGTTATAATGGTAGAATTGGCCAAGCATATTGTATAGATAGTGTATTCCCATATCAATTTGTGGAAACTAATAAGACCAAAGGATATCATATATCACAGATAACTGCCGGAAATAAAGGCATATGCGTTTTAATGAACTATGGAAACCTCCCTCAAGATCTGCTTTTGTCTGATACATTGTCGGTTAAAGATATAGAAGAAAACTGGTCATCTGGCTTTAGAATCAGTTCATTAGCCTATGCAAATGGTAAGTGGTATTGCGTGATGTCATTAGATAATGGGATAATCGACCAAAATATGATTATCACCAAACAATTTCCTAGGAATCTTATAGATTCTTTATGGAATAATGGCTTACGATTATCCCAGATTGCATATGGAAATGGCACTTGGGTTATAATAATGAATAGACAAATGATTACTTCGGGTCAATCATATTCTATATCAGACACTGTTCCAATAATGTATAATTCACAAAAACAATCTAATTGGATTTGGCCTGCATCAGTATTTGATATAGGTAATTCTTTCATAACAATTAAAAATGGATATACTCATTCATATGATCATAGAATTTTGAAACCTGTTGGAAACATACGAGATACAATACAATACTTATGGGAACAAGGTTATACCATCATAAATATGTGTATGGAAAGGTCTTCATCTGAATTTTTAGTTTCCAGGCAAAACTTTAGGGATAGTTTATTTGAGTCAATTGATCTGGTTTCTATTCCAAAAAATACTCTAGAAATACAGAAGCTTGATAGATTTATTAAAAGAACAGCACCAAGTGATGGAGCATTGTTAGCAATACAAAAAATAGCTGCTCATTTTATTATTAATAATGATTGGCAAAAAGCTGCTGAAGTATATCGTAACTATATACCAATCATGAAAGGCTTTGAATCGACAATAAAGAAGAGTATTGGATTGCTTACAGATAAAGAAGATTCTATACAAGTAATCAATCTTGGAAAGACAATAAATACAACAGGTGCAGAATGGGATCCAATTCCAACGCCAGATGGAAAATACTTATTTATGTCTGTTAGAGATAGAATTGGTGGGGAAGGCAGGCAAGATGTATTTTATGCTCAACAATCAAAAGATACTCATTCAATTGAACAATGGGAGACTCCAATAAGTGTAGGGCCAGGAGTAAATAGCAGAAATGGAGAAGAAACGGTTGATAATGTTTCTGCAGATGGAAATACACTGTTATTATCAGGAACTTTTCCAGGTTCATATGGTCGATTTGATATTTATACAGCCGAAAGGACAGAAAATGGATGGGATAATTTACGTCAATTACCAAGACCCATAAATTCTGAATATCATGATGAAAGCGGATGTTTAACTTCTGATGGGAAAGCACTTCTTTTTTCTTCTGATAGGCCAGGTGCGACAGGGAATGTTTTTGCACCAATGAATAGCAGATATCATGGTGGTGGTAATGGAAATATGGATATCTATATTTGTATAAAATCTGATACTGGTTGGACAAATCCAATTAATCTAGGAACAACAATTAATACTCCATTTTCAGAACGATCTTTGTTTTTGCATCCAGATGGAAAAACATTGTATTTCAGTTCAGATGGACATTATGGCATAGGCGGATTAGATGTGTTTAAATCTACTAGATTATATGATACATCGTGGACACAATGGAGTGAGCCTATTAATTTAGGTAGAAATATAAATACTGTTCAAGATGATTTTAGTTATAAAATTACTGTTGGTGGTGATACTGCTTATTTTGCTGCACAAAATCGAATTGATGGAATTGGGGATTGGGATATATATAAAGTTGTATTACCCAAACATATTCGGCCACAACCAGTTATTACGATAAAAGGATTCGTTATCGATAAAACTGGAAAACCTGTAAAAGCTACAATTGTATGGGAAGATTTAAAAGATGGGAAGACTATTGGCTCAGCACAATCAAATCCAATTGATGGAAGTTATATTGTTGTATTACCTTTGGGAAAAAACTATGGCTATTATGCCAAAGCAGATGGATATTTTCCTGTGTCAGCTAATATTGATGCCAGAAAGGAATTGAAAGGGAATTCTAAGCAAAAAAATATTATCATGTATCCAATGGTAGATACACAAAATCAAGAAATTACACTTCAACTAACTAATGTCTTTTTTGATTATGGAAAAGATAATCTTCAATCTTCATCATTTCCAGAACTAAACAGATTAAGTGACATTCTATTACAAAAGCGATATCACCTCATTACAATAAGTGGTCATACAGATGATATTGGATCCGATACATATAATCTCACTTTGTCGCTGAATAGGGCAAAACGAGTAAAGCAATACTTAGTAAAAAAAGGCATACAGTCTAACTCGATAGAAATCAAAGGATATGGCAAATCTATGCCAAAAGTAATTGGTGATACAGAAGAAGCTAGAATGGAAAACCGAAGAGTAGAAATTAGTATAAAACAATAGCATAAACATATAACTCAGTATCTTTGTATTATTAATAATATGATTGAATAAGCAAAGACATATGAGTTTTTTTTCTTTAGTACATTCTGATAGTGAATCTCAAGCTAGAGCTGGTATCATTACAACAGATCATGGTATCATCGAAACACCAATCTTTATGCCAGTTGGAACAGTAGGTTCCGTTAAAGCAATCGAACAAAGAGAATTATCAGAAATTGGTGCTCAAATAATCCTTGGTAATACGTATCATCTTTATCTAAGACCAGGCGAAGACGTTTTATCCTATTTTGGTGGACATCATAGATTTATGAGCTGGGATAAACCTATTCTTACCGATAGTGGAGGATATCAAGTATTTTCATTAAAGGAATTAAGAAAAATTACAGAAGAAGGCGTCCAGTTCCGCTCACATATAGACGGTTCTAAACATTTTTTTTCTCCAGAAAGAGTAATAGAGATTCAGCGCTGCATTGGATCTGATATCATGATGGTACTTGATGAATGTACCGAATTTCCGGTTAGCCATAAAGAAGCAAAAACCTCTATGGACTTAACTCTGCGATGGGCTACACGAAATAAAAATGCATTTGATAATTCTCATCCTAGATATAATCACAATCAATTCCTTTTTGGTATAGGCCAAGGAAGTACATATAAAGATTTACGTCGAGAATGCATGGAATCATTGATCGATATGAATTTTGACGGATATGCCATTGGTGGATTAGCTGTTGGTGAACCTTCTTTTGATATGTATGATATTATACAACATTCTACTGGAATCATGCCAGCAGATAAACCTAGATATTTAATGGGCGTAGGTACTCCAGAAAATATCTTAACTGCTATAGAAATGGGTATTGATATGTTTGATTGTGTAATGCCTACTAGAAATGCTAGAAATGGAACTATATTTACAACAAGAGGTAGAATGAATATTAAAAACCTTAAGAATAAGTTTAATGATGAGTGCATAGATCCAGGTTTAGATTTGTATGCTTCGCAAAATTATTCTTTAGGTTATTTAAGACATCTCTTTACAGTAGGTGAATTGCTTGGCCTTCAACTAGCTACAATGCAAAATTTAGGCTTTTATCTATGGCTTGTAAGAACCGCTAGAGAGAAAATACTTTCAAATACATATCGTCAATGGAAACATTCAATTTTAGATATAATTAAATAATCTATTTCATTTTACAGAGAGAATATAATGCCTTTTTTTCCTATTGAAGCCTTAGCTCAAGGTGCTCAAGCTGCACCAGCTGGAGATCCATTATCACAATTATTACCAACTTTATTGCCTATGATAGCAATATTTGGTGTATTCTATTTCCTTATGATTCGCCCACAACAAAAACGTCAAAGAGAACATATGGAAATGCTTAAAAAAATTAAAAAAGGCGATAAAGTTATTACTTCTGCTGGAATTCATGGAACGGTTTCTGATGTTAGTGATGAAGAATCAACTGTTGCTATTAAAGTAGCAGACAATACAACAATTCGTTTCGATAAAAATGTAATAACTGTAGTGCAGCAATAATTCATGCCAAAACAATTCGATACAATTAATCAAGCTATTATAGATCTACAATTAGGTAAGATAGTTGTTGTTCTAGATGATGAAGATCGCGAAAATGAAGGTGATCTTATTTGTGCTGCGCAGTTTTGTAGCCCTGAACACATAAACTTTATGGCTAAAGAAGCTAGAGGTTTGATTTGCGTAGCTTTATCACAAGAAAAAGCTATGCATTTGCAATTAGCTCCGATGGTTTCTGAAAACACTGCTTTGCATGGTACAAAGTTTACAGTTTCAATCGATTATATTCATGGAACCAGTTCTGGAATATCAGCTTCTGATAGGTCTGCAACAGTTCAAGCATTAATTAATGAAGAAGTAAAACCTGAGGATTTTGGAAGACCAGGCCATATTTTTCCATTAATTGCTGCTGAAGAAGGCGTTTTAAGAAGAGCTGGACATACCGAGGCTGTGGTTGATTTAATGAAATTAGCTGATTTACATCCTGTTGGTGTTTTATGTGAAATCTTGGATGCCGATGGCACTATGATGAGAACTGAAAAACTACTTAATTATGCAGAAAAACATTCGCTATCAATCATTACCGTTAAAGATCTGATTGCTTATAGACTTCATTCTGAAAAGCTAATTCAAGCAGTAGCTGAAGCAAAGTTACCTACTGAATATGGTGACTTCAAATTGATGGTTTTTGCTAATACTG
Organism: Candidatus Kapaibacterium sp.; assembly: GCA_023259575.1. GTDB lineage: Bacteria > Bacteroidota > Ignavibacteria > Kapaibacteriales > UBA961 > UBA961. Next base: position 7,987 of record JALRHN010000067.1, read on the forward strand.
TTGATGGTAAAGAACATCTAGCATTAGTAAAAGGCACTTGGCTTCCAGATGAACCTGTATTAGTAAGAGTTCATAGTGAATGCCTAACAGGAGATATCTTTGGATCAAAGCGATGCGATTGTGGTAAACAGCTTACAAATGCATTGTCTATGATTGAAGAAGAAGGTAAGGGTGTGCTTTTATATATGCGACAAGAAGGTAGAGGTATTGGGCTTATTAACAAAGTAAAAGCATATTCTTTGCAAGAACAAGGTTTTGATACAGTAGAAGCAAATGAAAAATTGGGTTTTTTACCAGATCCTAGAGATTATGGAATTGGCGCTCAAATTTTAGCATCACTAGGTATCAAGAATATGAAATTAATAACTAATAATCCAACCAAAAGAGTAGGTATTGAAAGTTATGGTTTAAAAGTTATAGAAAGAGTTCCGATAGAAACAGAGCCAAATCCAGATAATGCTAAATATCTAGAAACTAAAAAATTTAAGATGGGACATCTTCTTACCCATTTATAGTTCTGTTTGGGAAAGTGGTTAAAACTCAATAAATTGCACAAGTGCATTGGAATAAGCACTGCGAAGTCGTTATATGTATAACGACTTTGTTTTTTTTTGAATATAGATTTGTCGGAGAAACTATGTCTTCAAGTCCTGTATATATGACAAGAGACGGTGTTGCTAAATTAGAAGAAGAAATCAGATATCTTAAATCAAAAGGCAGAACAGAGATAGCTGAAAAAATTGCATATGCTAGGTCACATGGCGATTTATCCGAAAATGCCGATTATGATGCAGCTAAGCATGAGCAGGAACTATTAGAAATGCGTATCTCTAAGTTAGAATCTACTTTAATGAAAGTTCAAGTATTAGATTCTAAAGATTTGCCAGATGACAAAATCTATATTTTATCAACTACTAAATTGAAAAATTTAAAAACAGGTAAAACTGTAGAATATTCTTTGGTTAGTGCAGAAGAAGCTGATTTTCAAACAAATAAGATTGCTGTTACTTCCTTATTAGGTAAAGCTTTACTTGGGAAAGTTGTTGGTGATATTATATCAACAAAAGTTCCTGCCGGAGAAATTCAATATGAAGTACTTGAAATTGGCAAATTAATGTAGCATTAAACCATTATAATGTATGGCTTATCTAAGCTCTTGAATTGTATTTAAGAGCTTTTTTATTATTCTCTATTGTAAGAGATCAAGTGTGCAATCTGATCAAGATATCATCAATGGTTTACTCTCTGATACAAGAGATTATGCAGCAAATATTTTTGTTAGAAAATATCAACGATTCGTATTTTCTGTTGCCCAAAGATATCTAAAATCATATGAAGATGCATGTGATGCTTCTCAAGAAGTGTTTATAAAAGCAATAAGAAATATTGGTAATTTTAGAGGTGAATGTTCTTTACAAACATGGCTATATCGTATTGTGATTAATGTTTGTCATTCAATGAATAAAAAAAAGAAGTTACGATCTTTTATTACATTCAACTCATTTGATTCAATGCCAGAAGCAATCACATATGATTATAATCCAGAAAACTCTACAATGGATATCGAGTTTCAAAAGAAATTCGATAATCTTATGAAACAATTGCCAGAAAAACAAAGAGAGACATTTATCTTACGATATATTGATGAATTATCTTATGAAGAAATTTCGCAAATGTTAGGAACTAGTATCGGTGGACTAAAAGCTAATTATTTTCAGGCTGTTAAAAAATTAGCATCACTATTAAAACCTGATGGAGAGATATAATAGCATGAACATGAATCAACAACATTTATTAGATTCTTTACCAGATTATGTTGATGGTAAAGTTGATGAACAACTTAAAAATGCAATTGATAATGCTAAACAAAACGATACAGCATTACAGTCAGAAATCAATACTATTCACTCTGTGTTTAATGCTCTTGATAAAGATCACATTATAACACGTCAGGAATATCTTTCTAGGAATATATCTGTTCAAGTTATACAAGCATTAGAACATAAAAAGACAAAATTATTCTCTGCAAATCAGATTGTCGCTTTTTGTACCTTAAGTGTCATAATATGTTCAGCCATCTTATATTCAATTTATCTTCCTGATACTCAAAATATTTCAACAGTTGCTTCACTTGAATTGAATGACAGCAATAATATGTCCAACAACAATTCTAGTGAAGTACATGATATAGTTTATGGGACACATGATATCTACCAATTATCTCTTTTTGAGGAAATAAATACTGATCAACAAGAATTATTAGATGATATTATTGTTGATGAAGTATTTGCTATCTATGAAAGAGAATTGACTTTAGAGAATCAGTCAGAAACTCCTAAAGCTCTTGAAAATGAGATACAGAATGTATTATTACTTGAAGGAAAAGATGATGAAACATTATAAATATATTGTGATAATTATTGCTTTTATATATTCTATTAATTATTCAACTGCTTTTCAACAGAACAATCAATTAAAGAATAAAATCAATCAATTAAAAAAGATTAAACTTATTGATATTTTAAGATTAGATGAGAATAATGTAGATAGATTCTTTGCCCGCTATGGTGAGCAAGAGAGAAAAGTGGAAGAGCAGCGTTTTCAATTAAAAAACTCTATTAATCAATTAGAACAGGCAATACAGAATAATGTTGGAGAAAAAGAAACTCAACAGCTAATTCAGAATATTCACAATAAAGATATTGCTTTGGTAAATGCAACTATAGAAAAACAAAAAGCTTTAAAATCTTTACTAGATGACCAACAATATGCAAAACTCATTGTATTTGAATATCAATTCATGACAAAACTCCAAAAAGCTT
>JALRHN010000068.1 GCA_023259575.1 Candidatus Kapaibacterium sp.
CTTGAGGACTTGACCAGTTGTCGCGCTCATTTGATTGATCTTATCACCTGTCACTGCGCGATCTTTGATCTTTGCAGTCGTGACGGCTGAATCTTTCAATTTGACTGTTGATACAACACCATCTTTGATATAGAGCGAATCAAACTTGCCAAGTACTTCGCCATTTGTTGTGATTCGTGTGATTGTTACATCATTTGTTGAATCTTTATCACCTGTATTGATAATTGTATCATTGCTAATAGCGATGCCTGTTCCTGCCTTGTAAATTCTCACCGAGTCATTTGAAGGTACCCATGTTGTCCCATTCCATTTCAACACTTGACCAGTTGTCGCGCTCATTTGATTGATTTTATCACCAGTCACAGAACGGTCTTTCAACTTGATAGTTGAAATAATACCATCCTTGATATATAATGAGTCAAATCTTCCGAGTACCTCACCCTTTACGGTAATTCTGTTAATAGTAATATCATCAGTGGTATCTCTATCTCCAATACTTAAGATTGTATCATTTCTTATAATTATACCTTGACCAGGAAAATAGGATCTTTCGATATCGGTAGAAGGAATCCAAGAGCTACCATTCCATTTTAAAACCTGGCCACTTGAGGCACCCATTTGATTTATCTTACTAGAAGTGATTGCACCATCGGCAATTTTATCTCTAGTAACTTTATTGTTTCCTATCGATGGATTTGGGTATGTGCCTGTTAAATCACCACCTGCATTTGACCCAAAAGTAATATCATCATTAGGATTTACATCACCAGTATTTATAATTGAATCATTTGAAATTGCTATCCCAGCACCAGCATTATATACTTTTCCAATATCATTAGAGGGAACCCATCTAGTTCCATTCCACTTTAGAATTTGGCCATTTGTTGCACCCATCTGATTTAATTTATCGGCTGTAATAACACCATTTGCAATTTTATTATTAGTAATTTTTCCATCTGCTATTAAGGGATTTGGATATGTACCAGTAAGGTCTCCGCCTGCATTAGAGCCAATAACAACATCATTGGTTGAGTCTCTATCTCCAGTATTTGTTATAATACCATTTTGAATCGAAATTCCCGATCCAGCAGAATATACTTCTCCTATATCATTAGAAGGCACCCAATTTGATCCATCCCACTTAAGGATTTGTCCTACAGAAGCACCCATCTGAGCAAGTTTAGAAGCTAAAATACTGCGGTCTAGAATTTTTGAAGATGTAATTGCTGCATCTTTAATATTCTTGGTTTTAACAGCTGAATCAGCTAATTGTAATTCTGTAAAACTGCCATTTATTTTAATATCAATTGAACTATCAGGACTTCGAGATGGCCCTAAAGAAGGAGCTAAACTTAAAGAAAGTGTATCACCAAGATTGTTAATTGTTAATCCCGGACTTCCCTTCAAGAACAGATTACCTGCTAATCCATTTAAGCTCAGCACAGCACCTGTAGCATTTGCTGTTAATCCCTGCGAAGTAATAGAAATTTGGCTCTTAAATGAATATGGAGAAGCAACTAATTCAACCCGAGGAGAAAACTCAGGATTACCAGAAACTGTTATTCCAAGCCAATACTGCCTATCGAATGGAATATTCAAAGGCTGTATAGACCCAAGAATCGCATCAAAAACACCATTTTTTGTCGTCAAACTTTGTGTTTCCGTCCAAACAGAATTTCCACCTGACAATGCATCATATAATTGAAATGTAATTGCATATGTGGAATCTACATATGGATCATTTGCTGTTACAAGTAAAAGTCCCTGATACGATAATTTTTGCGGTAACTGGGCAAATATTCTACTAGTACTTATTAATACAATACATAATAGAATGAATAGTAACCGAATATTTTTCATAGATATACTTTAAAGTTAATTCCAAATACTACAGTATTTCTAGCTTGGTTTTTAATTGATAAGAACTAACTATTTGAAATACTTGATGCTTACACAACATAATACTATCACTAATATTGTAGATTGCACCAATATTTAATATTAACAAAAATTATGCCTAATGTTAGGCAATAGCTTATATCTCAAGTATTATCATGGTAATTATTTAATTATTCTTTCTGATTTGTATAAGAACACTAATTTGCGCTAAGAGTAATTACTTTTAAATATAATTATTGAGATTAAATAGGTTCATGATGAATCACCATATATACAGCGAGAGTATAGATTCTATAGAAAAAAAATACTCGTCTAATTTCATCCTTGGATTGAATGAAGAACAGATAGGAATAAATGAAGAATTGTTTGGTAAGAATATATTACCAGAGCAAAAAAGTGTCTCAGATTTGACATTATTGTTGAGACAATTCAACAATCCAATAATTTTTATTTTGATTATTGCTGCTATTCTCAATGTGTTTATTGCAGATTCTACTGATGCTTTGGTGATTATACTTGTCATATTGTTAAATACAAGTATTGGGTTTTATCAAGAAAAAAGAGCAGCTAAAGCATTAAAATCTCTAAAAAAACTTACATCTCCCACTGCAAGAGTACTTAGAAATTCGATTGTTTCAACTATACAAACACATGAACTTGTTTGTGGTGATATAATATTTGTAGAGAGCGGTACAAGAGTTCCTGCGGATGCTAGAATCATTGAATGTTATGGATTATCTACAGATGAGGCAATGTTAACAGGTGAAACATTTCCTGTAGATAAATCTAATGAGCAACTTTCTGAAAATGATATACCACTTGGTGAGCAATACAATATGTTATTTGCCAGCAGTATTGTATTAAAAGGTAGAGGAAAAGCTATAATTGTAGGAGTTGGAAAGAATACTGAGATTGGAAAAATCACAAAATCTATAGTACAATCGGAATTAACAGAAAGTCCTTTAGAGAAACAAATCAGTACTTTTGGAAAGAAGTTAAGTATAGCTATCAGCAGCATTGTTGTTTTGATTTTTATCATAGGTTTTTTGCAAGGTATTGCAGCTTCTGATATGTTATTAACTGCAATTGGTTTAGCTGTAAGCGCAATACCAGAAGGATTACCAGTTTCTGTTACTATTGCTTTATCAGTTGGAATTGCTAAAATGGCTGAGCATAAAGCCATTATTAGAAGACTAGCAGCAGTAGAAACTTTAGGGTCTACAACAGTAATATGTACAGATAAAACAGGAACTCTGACAAAAAATCAAATGGTTCTAAAATATCTTGATTTACCTGGACAAATGTACTCTTTTTCTGGAAATGGTTATGAAAAACAAGGCGTGATGTCTCCCGAGAATAACGATGCAAAATCTCTTCCTCAAAATCTTAAAATTGCCCTCTTGATTGCTTCTAAATGCACTGAAACTTCTATATCAGAGCATGCAGGTGAGTATATCATTTCTGGAGATCCCACTGAAGCTGCTTTAATGATTGGTGCTGAAAAATCTAACATTAATATTCAGTGTTCTGAACAAAGATTAGTGTTACCATTTGAATCAGAAAATAGATTCATGGCTAATTATACAGATTCTGAACTTGGTTCTTTATTGCTTGTAAAAGGCTCTCCCGAAGCTGTTCTTCCTTTATGTATTTCTACTCTTTCATCTGAAAATATCATTCAGATTATTGATAAACCAACATTACAATCCGTAGCGCAAGAAGCTGCAGCTAATGGATTTAGAGTATTAGCTTTAGCATATAAAAATGATGAACATGATAACTGTAATTCTAAAGATGATATACAAGAATTAACATTTATTGGTTTTGCTTATATTCAAGATTCAATTAGACAAGAAGCCGCAGATGCTGTTAATGATTGCAAGCAAGCTGGTATAAGAATTATTATGATTACAGGTGATCATCCTGAAACCGCAAATGCAATAGCTTCACATATTCAATTACATACTACAAGTACAAATTCTATAACAGGATTAGAATTATCCAAACATGATGAACAATCATTCGATACTGTTTTAAACTCAGTAGATGTATATGCAAGAGTTGCACCAGAGCATAAGTTAAAGATAGTGAAATCCTTACAGCATTTGGGAAATATAGTTGCAATGACAGGTGATGGAGTAAATGATGCTCCAGCACTAAGTACCGCTGATATTGGAATTGCAATGGGTAGTGGATCTGATATTGCAAAAGAAACAGCATCTATGGTAATTTTAGATGATAATTTTGCTACGATTGTTCAAGCTGTTAGGCGTGGCAGGATTATAGTACATAATTTACAGCATATTTTATTGTATATCCTAAGTACAAGTTTAGGTGGCATATTAACTATTGCATTAAGTGTGCTTATTGGATTACCAGTGCCTTTGCTTCCAGGACAGCTTTTATGGGTTAATTTGGTAACAGATGGAACATCTACATTTCCTTTAGCTTTTGAAAATGAGCATGGTAATGTTATGAATAATAAGCCTAGAAAAAGTGGGAGCTCATTATTAGAGTCGTTTATGATAGAACGAATCATCGTTTCTGGTATTACGATGATGATTGGAACAATTGGTGTATTTCTTTATTCAATATATGTATTGCACAATAGTTTAATTGAATCTCGAACATTAGCTTTTTGTACTTTAGCATTATTCCAAATATGGAATGTGCAAAATTCACGTTCAGCTAATAGATCATTATTTTTTACTTTGAATACTCATAAAGAAATCTTAAAACCAATTGGAATTTCTACAAATCCAATGCTATTAGGAATAATGATATTAGCGCTGCTTTTACAAATAATTGCTGTTTCGGTGCCATTGTTTAATACTTTATTAAAAACTCATCCTTTGCAATTACAAGAATGGTTTTTGTGTCTAAGTATTTCTCTTTCTATCATCATCATTGCAGAATTTCATAAATTTATTCGTAGAAATCACTAAAGATTAAAAATGAAAACTATTTTCTTGTATATATTCACAATCAGTGTATTAAGCTTGTACAGCTGTAATTCGGTAGTTAATATTCAACCATCTGGTAATATTCAGATGATGAAAAAAAATTGCTCATCATTTCAAGAGCTTGAGATTACTGGAAGATTTGATGTCACGGTGTTATATGATAATACTGAATCGTACGAAATCTCAACTGATGATAATATATTGCCATTTGTTGACATTCAGCAAAATGAACGAAGTATATCTATATCATTAAAAAAGAAAATGCCCCGCTCGGTTTCTCCGATTAAAATAACGATTCATGTTGCTTCACTTTCAAAGATCAATCTTGATTATGGTGTAACATTAAAAACTGAGCCTCGTTGTATTGCTGATAGATTAGATCTTTTAATATCTAATGGAAGTTCTTTTCAATCTAATATACAATGCCAACAATTATATATTACTGCATTGTCTGGATCAACTGTCATTCTTAATGGAACAACAAATAGTTTAGATATTATTGCAAAAGAATCATCATCTATTAATGGATTTGAATTAGCATCCAATGTTGCTCAAGCTCATATTATAGGAGCTAGCTCGCTAAATATTAGTGTTGAAAAAGAATTTTCAGTGCATGCCTCTGAGGGAAGCATGATAAATTATCGGGGCACACCTACCTTTCTAAAAAAAATAATAGAAGACGGTTCAAGAATTGAAAAACGATAAAAAACCCTATAAAGAAGAACTCTTTATAGGGCCTAAAATCTACAGTGCTTTATGCTATTGGATAGTATCAAATTCTTCGCGACTTAGTCTTTTAATTGGTTTTTTCCTCATACCAGAAAGAATAGAATTACACATGGTTATCTGATTAGAAAATACAGTATCAAGAGTTAATTTGATAGATTGTATGTCCTTAGCTATATTATCAATTCGCTTTAATTGCTCGGCACTTGGTTTGCCAGCATATTGATTAATTGTGCCATAAATACCTGCTAATTTTTCTCTGATTTTATCTTCGCTATCGGCAAATAAAGTGCTTTTTTCAGCCACGATCAATGAGTGAAGTGAATCCAATGTCTTAATTGTTTGCTTAACAATCGCATTCTCTTTTTCATCAATGATAGTTTTGATTCTTAAAGAAAGAGTATCCCTTGCAGCAGTTATTTGTTCTGAAACAAATGCTAAATCATCTACCATCCCCCAACATTTAATAGCAGTTTGATTTTGGGCAATTCTATCTTCCTTTGAATGAACAGATTTTTTATCACTTACAATTGTAATAGAACTTGTATACTCTTTTCCATTCTTTTTCACTCTAATGCCATATTCACCTGGTAAAACGGTATAACCAAAATTACCACCTCCTGTATTTTGTGAAATAGCAACACGAGGGGCTTTTGTATCCATATTCCATGACAATAAGTTTACTCCCTTCCTTTTTGAAGCTGGAATAGTAGTTAGAACTGCATTTGTTTTTTTATCAAAAATCTCAATGCTCATATCTCCAATCATATGTCTAGATTTTAAATAATATGCAAATCGAGCTCCTCTATTTGGATTCGCAGCTGCAAATTCGTCAGAACCACTAAATTCTTGAAATCCAGTTGCAAAAGACATCTCAGATATTCGTGTTGGTAGAAAAGTAAAATCTTCTTTTAGCGTATTTAGGGACATACCTCTTAATGGAGTTATATCATCGATGATATATGCGCCACGTCCATGAGTACCAATAATCACATCATGATCTCTAGGATGAATTGCTATATCTCTAACCGGGATTGACGGAATTTCATTTTTAAATTGAGCCCATGATTCACCAGCATCTATAGAGATAAATAAACCAGATTCTGTTCCAGCAAATAATAGGTTTTTATTCACTAAATCTTCTCTTATTACATGAGCATAACCTCTTAAAGAATCACTTTTACATTGTTTCCAAGACAAGCCAAAATCGGTTGACTTTAGAATATAAGTAGCAAAATCTCCTCTGGTATGATCTTCTAATGTTATATAGACAGTTGATTTATCAAAATGGCTCGGTTCTACTGATGAAACCCATGTATGTGGCTTTATATTTTTAGGTAAATTCTTAGATACATTTTGCCATGTATTTCCACCATTTGATGTACATTGGATATTACCATCATCTGTACCAACCCATATAATTTTTTCATCTAAAGGAGATTCATTTATTGTATAAATAGTACAATGATTTTCTGCACTTGTATTATCTTTTGTTACGCCTCCAGATTCAACTGGATTATACTTTGACGAATCATTCGTTGTTAAATCTGGAGAAATTCTTTCCCAAGTATCACCATGATTATAAGATCTATGAAGGTATTGAGAACCAATATAAAGCGTCTTGGGATTAAGTGTAGATTGAACAATTGGCGTATTCCAATTAAACCGCAATTTTTTCTCTCCTAATTCCTCAAATGGAGAAATAGGCTTTGTCTCACCAGAATGTAAATGCCTTCTAATTGCCGAACCTCCTTGAGATTCAAAATAAATGATATCCTTGTCTGCTCTATCTCTTACAACAGCAAATCCATCGCCCCAACCTGTTGGGTTCCAATCTTTGTTCTGTATCGCACTACCACCTTGAATACGATGCGGCGCCATCCAAGAACCATTATCTTGTAAACCACCAAATACATTATATGGCTCTTCAAAATCATAGGAAATATGATACATTTGAGCTAAAGGAAGATTCCTACATTGCGACCAAGTTACTCCCCGATCGAATGTTCGGTATACGCCACCATCTGTTCCTAATAAAAGATGTTGAGGATTTTCTGGATCGATCCATAGAGCATGGTGGTCTGGATGATTTCCGCCACCATAACTAAATCCATTAAAAGTTTTCCCACCATCATTAGAAATTCCTAATTGAAAAGAAGGTCTATACACTTTATTTTCATTGTATGGATCTACATATAGACAAGAAAAGTAGAATGGTCTTGCGGTAACGCTAACAGCATTAGACATTTTCTTCCAATTATCCCCATTGTCATCAGAGCGATATAAGCCACTTTCTTTGGATTCGATCATGGCATACATCGTAGATGGTTTGGAAGGAGCAATAGCAAGAATAATTCTTCCTAAATCGCCTTCAGGCAATGAGTTTGACTGTTTTGTCCAAGTTTTTCCAGCATCAGTACTTTTAAACAATCCACTACCTTTACCGCCTGAACTAAAATTCCATGCTTTTCTTCTAAATTCCCACATGGAGGCATAGCAAATATTTGGATTTTCTGGATTAATTACTATATCTGCACAACCTGTTTTTTCATCTATATAAAGAACTTTCTGAAACGTTTTACCACCATCTTCAGTTCTATAAATACCACGATCTTTGCTATCACTCCATAATGCGCCCATGCCTGCAACTAGAGCTATATCAGGATTTTTAGGGTGTAATGCAATTTTTGCAATTCTCTCTACATTTTCAAGACCCATTAATTTCCATGAATCACCAGCATCGGTAGTTTTATAAATACCACCACCCAAAGAAACACTATTTCTAACATTACATTCTCCGGTACCAACCCACACTACAGAATCTTGATATCTTGGGTCTATGCTAATGCAACCAATAGACTGTTGTTTCTCTTTGCTAAAAATTGCTTTAAATGTTGTTCCATTATCTTTAGACTTCCACACTCCACCAGCTGCGGATCCAACATAGATACACAGTCTTTTTTCTTTTGGATTATCACCACTTGGTAAATAAAGTGCTTCTAGAGCTGTGACTCTTCCACTAGAAGTGGCTGGGCCAAGTTCGCGTGCTCGTAAAGAGCCAAATGTATAAGATGTTATTTGTTGAGCATATATATGAATATGAGCAAAACAACAAACAATTACGAGAAAAGAATATATGTTTTTCATAGATGTGTACACTTATTATTTAGATTTTGAGGGCATTAAGAAAAAAGAATCATCTACTTGTTTATCGAATTGATATGCTTCTATATAAGACACACCAACGGTTTCTCCATTCGATTTAGATTCGATATTATAAGGCAAAGTTCTTCCATCAACAACTTTATATTCGCTATAGTATGAATCACTTTCTCTGGCAACGCCAGACTCATTATACTTTACTGTAGTTTTAATTATAAGGTATGAATCAATGTCTAAATAATACACTCTAGATGCCCCATCAGGAGATTTTGCGGTGATTTTATATACTTCAGAACCTTCAATTTCATCTTTACCGCTATATTCAATAGCAGAACCATCACTTCCATTTAATAATAAATCATTCCATACCATTTTTACCATTCTTTTTGCATCTTTTGAATCATCTTCATTTAAGGGCTGTGGATCATTGGAACCTGTCCAAGGTTGAATAGTCCAACCATTAGTACCATCAAATGCTTGAACATATGTTAAGCCTGGTTGGAATGTAAAATCCATACGAGCTTTATCAGGACTTTTCAGAGTAAAAACCATAGGTCTTTTTTCTCCTCCTCCACCACCTTGAGTCTTAGATTTAATAATGACAGATGCTGATTCTGGATATTTTTCTTTACCGCCTACAGCTTTTTGATAACCATCTATAATGCTCTGTAAAGATTGTGATTGAGCTGCATTGCTTAACATACAAGCAAACAACAAAATGATGCAAATTTTCATATACTTCCTATATTAAAAAAATGGATTTCTAGCACTTCATTATCAATATGATTTATCAACAAATAATTGGAAAATATCAATAAAACACAAGACAATTTAAGCATGTATTCATATAAAAGTTTGAAATTAGTATATATGGATCTGTAATTATTACAAACTTTGTCAATAATTAATCAAGGTGTAATAATTCACAATTGATACTTACTTATGTTCATGATTTATTATCGTGAAACCTTATTTAACACATGAATCATCAGGCAGAATTTTTGAAATTAATCAAAGAAAATGAGCGAATCATTTTCAAGGTTTGTCGCATGTATATGGATACTGCAATAGACCGTCAAGATTTATTTCAAGAAATAGTAGGTCAAGCTTGGCGTTCATATGAATCATTCAAAGGTTTATCTAAATTCTCTTCTTGGTTATATCGCATTGCCTTAAACACTGCTTTAACGTATTTTAAAAAGAATAAGAGATCAAAACATACGATTGAATCATACAAAGCTATAAAAGATGTCATTGAAGAAGAAGACAGACAAGAACAAATAGATTTGATGTATACAGCAATAAGTAGATTGCCAAAGATTGATAAAGCTATAGTAATGCTGTATTTAGACGATTATTCATATCAACAAATATCAGAGATGATGGGAATGAATATTAGCAATGTTGGTGTAAGAATAAATCGAATCAAAAAAAGATTAAAAGATGATTGCAATGAATTACAAAGTGAATAATATGGATTTAGATGACCTAAAAAAAGAGCTAAATCAATCTCTTGAACAGCCCATAGAGATAGAAGCTATCTTAGATAAAATTCCTTCTCAAAAGTCTCATTTATTGATTTATAAGATGAAGAGAAATATCATTATTGAAATTCTTCTCTATATTCTTACATTAATTTGGTTGATTTATGAATCAATGTATGCTATAAGTCCCGCTTTACGAATATATTGTGGAACAGTAAGTTTCTTGGTATTATTAGTATTTCCTGTTCTCTTTTCATTGCACAAAAAGATTGGCTCTTATATTGTTCAAAGCTTTGAAATAAAAGAAAATCTGATTGAATTAATATCTCTAACCAAAATGTATATAAGAAAGTATATTATTTTTACAATGGTACTATTACCAATTTGTTTTATGTATTCTTTAGTCCTTAGTATCATCTATGCATCGCCAGAATCATCTTTTACTCCTTATATTTCTTGGTATAGTGTTTTATTAAATGTAACATATATTGCT
>JALRHN010000069.1 GCA_023259575.1 Candidatus Kapaibacterium sp.
TTATTGAACTTTTTGTTAAATTTGAATCTTGTAAAATCTAATTGAGTTCTTTCCTAAACTCCCTTCACGCAAAGTACTGTACAGCACAGTATTTATTACACTTAAAACTGTATATCTTTTATATTTATTCCAATGAAAGTAAAGTCAATATTCGTGAATCTTCCGGTGAAAGACCTTATTAAAACGAGGAAATTTTGGACTCAACTTGGTTTTTCATTTAATGAAGATTTCTCTGATGATAATGCTTTATGCTTAGTTCTGAATGAAGGATCAATATATTCAATGTTGATTTCTCATGAAATGTTTAGCACCTTTACTAATAGACCTATCGCAGAAGCAACTTCTACACAAGTTTTAATTGCTATCGAAGTTGATAGCAAAGAACAAGTAGATAGTATTGTTAATCTTGCCATTAATAATGGCGCAAAGCGTTATAGAGAAAGCATTGATCATGGATGGATGTATTATGACTCTTTTGCAGATCTTGATGGGCATCAATGGGAAATAATGTTTACGAATCCTTCTCACTTAACAATGGAATAGTATGAAACTAGAAAAAATTCAAGTAAGAACTTCTGTTATGGCAGATAAACAGAAAGTATGGGATTATTATACGAGTCCAGAACATATCACACAATGGAATTTTGCCCATCCAAGTTGGCATTGCCCATCTGCTTCTAATGATATGAAAATTGGTGGACGATATGTGGCTAGAATGGAAGCCAGAGATGGTAGTTTCGGATTTGACTTTGAAGCTATATACACTGAAATAAACAATCTAGAATCGTTTATGTATCAATTTGGGGAACGATTTGCAAAAATCGAGTTTAATACCATGAATGATCAAACAGAAGTAATTATTACATTCGATCCGGAAACTGAAAATCCAATTGAATTACAAAAAAATGGCTGGCAAGCGATACTAAACAATTTTAAAGAATATGTAGAATCCAATTAGGAAGCGTATGGATTTTTAAACTAGTTTACCCTGATTCACCATTCAATGAACAAAACAATATTTCATATATCCAAAATGGACTGTCCATCCGAAGAACAAATTATTAGGATGAAGCTTGCAGAATTAAAGAATATTGTCTCTTTGGATTTTGATATTCTCAATAGAAAACTCACAGTGTTTCACACCTATGATCATGATATTATTTTTACATATCTTGATAGTTTACAATTTGACACCAAGTTTATTGAAACAATACATACCGATATTTCTATATCATCACAAGAAAACAAAGAAAAACAGTTATTATATATCGTTTTAGCCATAAATATCATTCTTTTTATTATAGAATTAATATCTGGTTTTATCTCAAACTCTATGGGCCTCATTGCAGATAGTTTGGATATGCTTGCAGATAGTATAGTATATGGCCTTGCCCTTTTTGCTATTGGTGGCACTTTATTAAGAAAAAAAAATATAGCAAAAGCTGCAGGTTATATACAGTTGATTTTAGCTATTTGGGGTTTTATTGAAGTGTTAAGACGCTTTATTGGTATCGAATCACTCCCTACATTCCAGACAATGATTAGTATTTCAATTCTTGCTTTTATTGGTAATGCGATTTGTTTATATGTACTTCAGAAAAGCAAAAGCAAAGAAGCGCATATGCAAGCAAGCATGATATTTACATCAAATGATATAATTGTGAATCTTGGTGTAATTCTGGCAGGTGTATTTGTATATATAACACATTCACAATATCCTGATCTTATTATTGGGATAATAGTATTTATACTTGTGGTTAAAGGTGCTTTTAATATCTTGAAACTATCAAAGTAATAAGTAAAGTAAAAAACCTTTTTACCTTATTCCAATACATATATTACTAAAAATAACAGCATAATCTCCTTCACATAACATATCAAATTTCTATGAAACCCAGCTCTATCCGATTAAATAAATACATAAGTGAAAGTGGCATGTGCTCTCGCAGGGAAGCAGATGAGCATATCGAAAAGGGTAGAGTATTTATTAATAAAAAGAAAGCTGTGATTGGTGACCAAGTGCATGTGGGGGACATAGTTATTGTAAATGGAATAGCGCTTGAGCCCAGAAAAGGTGATGATATCATTTTTATAGCATTAAATAAACCGGTTGGAATAGAATCTACAACAGATGAAGAAGTTCCGGATAATATTATTCGATTTGTGAATCATAGTAAAAGAATTTTCCCAATTGGAAGATTAGACAAAGATTCACAAGGATTGATTTTTTTAACAAATAATGGGGATTTGGTTAATAAAATTTTGCGTGCTGGTAATAATCATGAAAAAGAATATATCGTAACAGTAAATAAACCCTTAACTCAAACTGTAATCAGTTCCATGGCTAATGGGGTTCCTATGATGGGTGTAGTAACAAAGAAATGTAAGATTGAACTTATAACTCCAAATACTTTCAAAATTATTCTAATCCAAGGTTTAAATAGGCAAATACGAAGAATGTGCGAGCACTTTGGCTATGAAGTAATCAAATTAGAAAGAATACGTATCATGAATATTGGTCTGAAAGGCTTGCCAATTGGGGATTGGAGAGATCTGACAGAAAGTGAAATGAAGACAATCAACTCGATGCTTGAAAAGTCATCAGGAGATACTAAGAAAAAAGTACTTACTACTTCTTCACAAAAAAAAATCCATTCACCAAAACACAAAAGTACTACAAAATCTCATAAATCATCAAATGCTTCAAAATATAGCCAGGGAAAAAAAACGGTAAGAAGAGGAAAGAAGTAGCTAAGAAAATGCACGAATTAACCATGAATAATAATTTGTGTTGACCTAGAAATAATAATATTGAAAGTTCTTTATTGATTAAAGACTTTGAATCTAAAAAGAAAATTATTCATTGAAATTCATGGATGAAATCATACCTTTCTTTAATAAAAACATAAAACAATTATAAATGTGAATTAATAAACTAAAGGGTTTAACTTTGCATGAAATAGAGAACTAATAATCTGAAAATGCAGCAATAATGTCCATGATTACAATTAAAGAACAATGCGAAAATGCCTGGAAAATGATTAATTCAGGAGATTTGATTGGAGCAGAACATATTGCTAATGCTATGCTTACAGAACTTGGTAATAACCCTGAAAAAAATGATGATTTATTTAGGATTTATGATGTTTTAGCATTCTCTTATATTTATCGGGGTATGCCAAAAGATGCATTAGAGTATACATTTATTATGTCTGATATAGCAGACATTCTCCAAAATCCTTCCTATCAGTTCAAGTCGAATAATATTTTATGTCTTTTACATCAAGAGATGTCTCTAATAGATAAAGCCCTAGAATATGGAAATAAAGCATATCATCTTGCAACTGAATCAAAAAACAAACAAAATCTATCTACGATAACAGGAAATTTAGGGCTCATTTATTCCAGCGCCAGTAATGATCAATTAGCCTTAACCTATCTCTTTGAGGCTGAACAAACTGCAAAAGAGCTTAATTGGAAAGATCATCTTGCTGTTGTTTATGGCAATATTGCAAATGTATTTTCTAAACATGCAGACTATGTGCGTGCCTTGGAGTATCTTCAATATTCTATTGAGCTTCATGAAGGACTTAATAATATTAAAGAGAAGGGAAGAGCACTTGGAAATATAGCTAATGTTTATCTAGCACTATCAGATTTTCCTCGAGCCATTAGTTATTTCGAACAAGCACTTGAAATCCACGAAGCTGTAGATTATAAAAGAGGTGTTCTAAGTTGGGCGGCTGGTTTAGGTGATGCATATAAAGATGTGGGCGATTTCTCTGCTAGCATGAAATATTATAATAAAGTTATTGAGGTAAACAAAGATGTAGATGATAAAGCAATGGAAGCTAAAATACATATTAGCTTGGGTGATTTAGCTTTATTGGAAGGTTCATATCAAGATGCATTTTTGCAATATTCTTGTGCTTTAGAACTATATAATGCAATTCACAGCAAACAAGGTATTTTAGAGACTACAATCAGCTTGGCATCTTTATATTCAAATCCTCATGTATCATATTATGAGCCTCAAAAAGCTATACAAACTCTAATAGAAAGTATTGCAATATGTAAGACATTGCATTTAAAAGCAAATGAAATGAATTGCTATAAAATATTAGCAGAATTATATGAATACCTTAAAGACTGGGAAAATACTACTGTATTCTATAAACAATATTATACTTTAAAAGATGAGATTTATAATAGAGATGCAGAAGATAGAGCCAAGAATTTTGATTTTCAAAGAATTACTGAAAAAGCTCAAAAAGAAAAACAAATTGAAATGGCTAAACTTCAAGAAAAAGAACATCTATTGCATGATATATTACCCTCAAGAATAGCTGAGAGAATCGTACATGGAGAAAAAACAATTGCTGATTTTAAAGATAATGTGTCCGTAATTTTTATAGATATTGTAGGATTTACACCAATTAGCCAAGCACTTTCAGCAGAAGTTATTGTCGATACATTAAATACTCTGTATTCAAAATTCGATGATATAGCTCAAACATTCGGAATTGAAAAGATAAAAACGATTGGAGATGCGTATATGGCTGCTTGTGGAATCTTAGATGAAGATTGTGAGCATAAAGAAAAAATGGTTGCCTTTGCTTTTTCCGCACTTGACATCGCACAATCAATTTCATTTGCTGATACATATCCAATTAATTTGAGAATAGGAATTCATTCAGGAAAAGTAATGGCTGGAATTATTGGTAATAAAAGATTTACCTTTGATATTTGGGGTGATACCGTGAATGTTGCTGCTAGACTAGAACAAAGTAGTGAGGCAAATAAAATACATGTATCTCATGATTTTATAAGTAATTTCAATGATCATAATTCATATATACATTGTAAATCCCTAAGCAGAGGCGAAATAAATATCAAAGGTAAAGGACAATTGGAAACATATTTTCTACAGAAAATGGAGTAAATATTTCTGTATTTTTAATAGATATGTTTGCTACGAAGTTTGATAAATGATCATGTTAATATAATTATGGAGTTTTTATGAAATCTGTTTTGTCATTATTGCTTTTCAGTATGATCTTTATAGTAGGTTGTTCAGAAGAAACAATTAATACAAGCATCACTCAAAATGAATCAGATGTATTGTCTAAAAGAGTGTGTTATACTTATGAAGTTTTACAAGAACAATTAAAACAAGATCCATCTTTGGCAATTCGAATGCAGCAAATAGAGGATTTTACTGAGAGATTTACAAAAGATAAATCTCCAGCTTCATTACGATTATTGGGTGATACTGTAGAAATACCAGTAATTGTTAATGTATTATATAAAACTACCGCTCAAAATATTTCAGCGGCTCAGATACAATCACAGATTACTGCGCTTAATAATGATTTTGAAGCTTCTAATTCAGATTATAATCTAACTCCATCTGTATTTCAATCATTAAGAGCTGGTAATACTAAAATTAGATTCGTTTTAGATGGAATCATTAGAAAGGCAACTAATAAAACTAGTTGGTCTGCAGATAATTCTATGAAATCAACAGCTAAAGGTGGCATTAGTCCAAGCGCGCCAACAACAAAATTAAATATATGGGTATGTAATCTTGGTGGAGGAATATTGGGATATGCACAGTTCCCTGGCGGAAGCTCTACAACTGATGGTGTAGTGATAGATGATAATGCATTCGGGACATTAGGTTCTGTGCAAGCACCCTATGATAAAGGTAGAACTGCTACTCATGAAGTTGGCCATTGGATGAATTTGAGACATATCTGGGGCGATGCAAACTGTGGAAGTGATTTGGTTGCAGATACACCAAATCATAATACTGCAAATTATGGATGTCCAAACTATCCCCATTATAGTACTTGCTCTGGTACTCCTATAGAAATGACAATGAATTATATGGATTATACAGATGATGCTTGTATGTATATGTTTACTTCAGGACAAAAAACTAGGATGAGGGCAATATTTGCTTCGGGTGGGCCTAGATATAGTTTTGGACAATAATACTACTACTAATTATAAACATAAAGGTATGCAAAACTATTTTGCATACCTTTAATTGTTTACATATATGAATATATATCATCTAATAACTGTTACACTATTTGGAGTGTAAATTCCAGCTGTTAATGCTTGTAATAGACCATCTAAAAAAGAATGTTCTATTGTTACTGAATAATCAGAAGCACCTGCTGACATCTCTTTTACATCTACTGTGCTTAATGGAATTAATCCTTGAATCAAATAATGATTTTTCTTTGATTGAGTAACACCAAGTTTTGCACCTTTACCTACATCAAAACTCATTACATAACAAGATGACAAAGAAATTGTCATAAGAATTGTAAAAATGAAAGACTGCATCATTCTTTTCATAGCGATCCTAATTAATAAAAAATAAACACTTGTAAATTTACATATAATATGTAAGAATTATGATTGTTTGTTTTTGAAGTTCTCATTATTAACACATATTACCAGTATCTGTTTGTGAGATAAAGAAAAAAGTGTTTGCACTATTGAATACATAAAAACGTCGAAGGCGTTCATTATAATATTGGGATTCTATGATAGACTTAGCCGTAAATATTGATCATATAGCTACAGTAAGAAATGCTCGTGGTTTTGTTGAGCCAGACCCCATTCAAGCAGCTTTAATTGCAGAAAAAGCAGGAGCATCAGGAATTGTATGTCATTTAAGAGAAGATAGAAGGCATATACAGGATAAAGATGTATTTGCTCTCAAAGATGCAGTCAACACAAAATTAGACCTCGAGATGGCTGCTTCAGAAGAAATTATAGATATCGCTTTGAAAGTAAAACCTTATTTAGTGACAATTGTTCCTGAAAAAAGAGAAGAATTAACTACTGAAGGAGGATTAGATATTTATCATCATAAAAACAGATTTAAAGATCTTACAAAAAGATTCCAAGATAAAGGGATTAAAGTAAGTTACTTTATAGAAGCAAGTGAAGATCAAATATATACAGCAGCAGAAATTCAAGCAGATATTATAGAATTACATACTGGTCATTATGCAGAATCACCTAATGCAATAATCAGACAACATTCATTAGACATGCTAATTACAGGTGGGAAGATTGCTCATTCATTGGGTCTTGAAGTAACTGCAGGGCATGGACTCAATTATTATAATATCATTCCAATTAAAGAAATTCCTGGTCTTATTGAAGTAAGTATCGGCCATGCATTGATTTCAAAAGCACTATTCGTGGGAATGGAAAGTGCGGTAAAGGATATGTTAAAACTATTGTCATAATGAACTCTTATCGCATGTAATCGGTTTTACTAGTTCTGATAGATTCTTAGATTTTTCACTTTCACAAAACAAATGACTCATTTACATCTTCATCGATTGTTTCCGGCATTTCTAATTTTTTTCATTATACTATTTCCATTTATTTCACTTGCAAACATTGAACCTGCGAATAATACTGGATCAATTACTGGGTATGTGATAGATAGTGAGAGTAAAGAGCCATTAATTAGGGTTGCTGTTTCTGTAAAAGGAACAAAACTTGGAACATATACCAATAAAAATGGATTTTATACTATTAAGAATATTGCTCCAGGTAAAGCTATTATTCAGTTGTCAAGTGTTGGTTATGCTAAGCAAATTAAAGAAATAGAAATAAAAGAAGGCGCAGGAATCAAAGTAAATTTTTCTATGCAAAAAGCTGCAATGGAAACCGAACAAGTGAGAGTTGAAGCAGAAAGAGAAGTAGAAAAAAGAGAAATTTCAATTAGCAGAATTAATATTCCAATGGAACAACTTACACAGCTAAGAATTGGTGGTGAAGCTGATGTATTTAGAGCATTGCAATTCTTGCCTGGAGTTCTTACATCATCTCAAATCTCAAGCGGTTTATATGTAAGGGGTGGATCACCAGATCAAAATCTAGTATTGTTAGATGGATCGACAGTGTATAATCCATCGCATTTATTTGGTTTTATATCTGCATTTAACCCAGATGCCATCAAAGATGTTGAACTGATCAAAGGTGGATATCCAGCAGAATATGGTTCAAGGCTATCTGCTGTACTGAATCTTACCCAAAAAGATGGTAATAAAGAACATTATGAAGGACTTCTCTCCGCAGGGATCATATCTTCTAGAGGTTCTTTGCAAGGGCCAATAGGAGATGGAGCTTTTTTTATTGGTGCAAGAAGAACTTATTTAGATTTGATATTAAATGCATTGCCAGAAGACCCCACAAGCCCATTACCTAATTTTAATTTTTATGATATTAATGCAAAAGTATCACAAGTCCTTGGTGAGAATGACAGAGTTTTTGCAAGTGGATTTATGAGCGCAGATAAGCTGATTTTAAATGGCCCAGGTATAGATTTTGAAATTGGTATTGGAAATGTATCAGGATCAGCTCGTTGGACGCATGTATTTGGAGATGACTTATTTTCTGAAGTCAATATTAGTGGAAGTAAATATGCTAGTTCTTTTAAAGGAAATAATGGCGGATTTAGTTTTGGTATAGAAAATTCAATAATGGACTATACATTAAGAACACAATTAGAATGGTTTGCATCAGATGATCTAACAATAAAATCAGGTTATGAAGGAACAAAATTCCAATTTGGATATAAACAAAACTTTACAGGAAATGCAGACACAACTGCACAAAGCGGTACGGTAAGTGAAGGTGGTTTAACAAATCTTACAGTTGTAGATTATACACATGCCTTATTTTCACAGGCGAATTATAGAATATCAGATTTGCTGTCTGTTCAAGCTGGATTAAGATTTAATTATTGGGATTCAAGTAAAATATCAACATTTGACCCTCGATTAGCTATTCGCTGGCAAGCCCAAGAAAACTTTGTAATCAAAGCATCATGGGGCATCTTTCATCAATATCTCCGTTTAGCTACTCAGCCTGATTTCACGTTTTTTGATACATGGCTACCTACAGATCAATCCGTACCCGCAAGTAAAGCCACACATTATATCCTAAGTTTTGAAACTCAACCATTCGAAGGATATGATTTAAATATCGATTTTTATTATAAAGACTTAAAAAATATCAGCGAATTAAATGCCACAAATACTCGTGGCGTAAAGGTTAGTGATGTATTTTATAATGGAAATGGCCAAGCTTATGGAGCCGAGTTTTTCTTGCAAAAAAAGATTGGGAAATTTACAGGATGGCTAGGTTATGGACTAGGTTATGTATATGGTCAATTTGATAGTGTTAATCAGGGACGTGAATTTAGGCCAAAATATGATAGAAGACATGATATTAAAGTAGTTGGAATGTATCGCCTAAATGATACCTGGGAATTCGGAGCAACTTTTACCTATCAAACTGGTCAGTCTTATACAGGTGCTACCTCTAGATTTGCTACCCGAAAACCAGATGAAACAGTAAATTCTCCTCATATTATACCTGGTGATCGCTATGGATTAAGATTGCCTAATACACATCAGCTTAATCTCAATGTAAATTATATTACAACACTATGGGGTTTACCTGCCAGAGTGATGCTAGATATCTATAATGTGTATTCAAGAAGAGATATTTGGTTCAGATTCTATGATACATCTAAAGATATTACTACAGTAACTGATGTCCGATTATTACCCATATTGCCAACAGTAGCTTTAGAGGTTAAATTCTAATGAAAAAAACTATGCTAATTCCATATAAAAATATATTGCTAACAATATGCATAAGCGCGATATCATTGTTGATATCTGGCTGTGAAGATCCCGTAGCTTTTGACTATATACCTCAATATGCTGTAGAAGCATATCTATTAGTTGGCAAACCAATAGATAATATAATGCTTACTAAAACACAACCCGTTGCCGATTCATTTTCTTATGATAATGCAATTGTAAAAAATGCAAAAGTATCTATCATTAAAAATAGCAAAGACACAATAATACTTCAATATAGAGATTCCGATAGAGGAGGAGAGTATTATTGTGCTGATACTACATTACTTGTTCAGCCAAAAACAAGATATGATTTATTAATCACTACAAATGATGGTGCTGTAATAACAGCTACAACTTTTACTCCCGATAATATCTCTTGGATAGTACCACCTCAAAGTGTTTTGCAATATCCAAAAGACACAATTAATCTTTCATTCAGTGATTCTTTGTCAATTTCCTGGACGCCTTTATCGGAGATCAAAGAATATCTTATATCGATATCTCATCTTGATACATTAGAATATGGTAAATATTTAAATCCAGTATCTGAAGAAAAAAATAGAAAAATTACTCGATTTTTTTCAAGATCAAATAATCCAAGATTAAAAGATATGACTGTATATGGGTTTCTGC
>JALRHN010000006.1 GCA_023259575.1 Candidatus Kapaibacterium sp.
ATGATGCTGGAGCTGGAATAACAGTAGATAAAACAGGAGCGGTATATGTTTCGGGTTACTCAGAATCTAAAGATTTACCAGAAACCAATACAAATGTTTCAAGTAAAAGAGATGCATTTATCATAAAGGCTCAAGTTGGAATATTACCTTTAAGACCAGAAATAAAATCAAGTGGCCCAGTAAAATTCTGTAAAGGCGGAAGTGTTCTCTTAGACGCAAAGTCAAACAATTTTGTATCTTATCAATGGCGAAAAGATAGAGAGATTATATCTGGTGCAAACTCTGCAACATATATTGCTAATCAAAAAGGAGTATACACAGTAGATGTAATGGATGCAAGTGGATGTACGGGGTCTGAACAGATAGAAGTAACAGTTTTTGAGTCGCCTTTGATACAGATTGCATCAAAAGAAAGGGTGATATGTCCGGGTGATACAATTCCTTTAAGAATAATATCTAAAGATTCAATTATTGCTGTAAAATGGTTTTCTGATGCTACATTAACATGTGATACTTGTAATGAGATATTAGTTCAACCAAGTAAAACAACGAAATATTATATCACTATTACCGATACAAATAGATGTACTAATACAGATTCATTAATAGTGTATGTGCTTGACTCTAATTCATTGATAGTTAATCAATTACAAGATACTTTAGCAGTTTGTCCAGGAGATTCTATTTGGGCATATATACCTGTAGTGAATAATGAAGATGTTCCATTACAGATGAACATTGTTTCAAATGTAGATCCTTTGTTTTCTATTCCGCAAGATTCTTTGATAGTAAATGGCAAAGACACTGTATTATTTCCGGTGCATTTTAAAGGAAGTGTAAATCAACAGTATTATTCTTATACAGTTCAGTTTATAAATCAATGTTCGATTATAAAAAACAGTTCATTTACTGTCTCTGTAGAAAGCCCACAACTACAAATAAAACCAATTTCCGATACATCGATTTGCCAACTTGATGCTTCTAGAAGATATGTTTCAGTAAAGAATAATAGCAGAGTATCTTCTGTATTGTCAATTAATGGCGGTGCCAATAGATTTATTATTAATCCACCTACCCAAACAATTAAGCCCAAAGATAGTGTTGAATTTATTGTAGATTTTGCTGGAGATACAACTGGAATCTATACTGTTTCTTATTCTATATTGAACTCTTGCGGTGGCAAAGATTCTATAGGAATAACGGTTAATGTAATAGGCAATCCAATGATAGTTAGCTTGCATCAATCTGATACAAATGCGGCTATTACTGGACAAAAAATTATTCAATTAGTAGAAATAGATACTATCGAATTATTCAATAATTCAAAAAATAAAACAGTAACATTTACTGTATATCCAGAAAAAACGTCTTTACATTTAGATTCAGTTGTTTCTGCTTCTTGTGATATATCTGTGATAAAATCTTTAGACTCATTTACTATTACCTTAACAAATTGCAAAGGCATTTTAAATCCACTTGCAGAGCTGCATTATAGCTCTGTTATTGGTGCAACACTAAAGCCAGAAGTAAGTATAACAAAGGTATTTGCAGCAGATAGATGTATATCAGCTTATGCTGGCAAAATAGATACAATTACATTGCTTCCTTATGGATGTGAATTATCAACATTGAATATATATTCTACGGTGTCTTCACTATATTCAGTAGAAAGAAATCCATTACATGAGCAAATTTCAATACAATATTCAACGGTAGAACAAGTGCCAGTTGAATTTATAGTGTATTCAATGTTAGGAGAGCAAGTTCAGCATATTCAATTGCCTTATCATAAACCAGGAGTATATCAGGCTCAGATTCAGTCTGATAATTTGGTATCTGGAACATATATACTTCTTTACAAAGCAGGACAATATGCAGATTCACGTATAATCACAATTCAACGATAACGGTGATTATATGAACATCATAATAAGAATCTTATTTTCCTTTTTATTACTTGCTTGTATATCAATATATATGAATCCATATATATTGGCCCAGGAAGAATCGGATGCAAAAGCATCATTACCTATATGGTATGGATTCGGATTACAAGGAATGTATTTACATCATAATACCGATGGAAATTTGCAATGCTTAAATGATCCAGCATGTCCATCTTTTAATAGTGGATCAGGTTTTGGATTAGGACCACTTTTATCGATTGAATGGATGAAAAATAATTGGGGGCTTTTAAGTACTTTATCGTACAATATGGCAAATGGTAATTTAGAAACACAAGACAGTCGAGCAAAAACTGTAAATCAATTAGGAGAAATAGTACCATTAGTGAGAAATCATTCTGTAACGATGCAAGTACATAATATTACGAGCAATATTGCTCTGCAAATGAAAACTGGGGATATGAGAATATATGCTGGAACAAATATTGGCTTTTTAATAAATCCATATTGGACAGCATCCTCATCATTAATTTCACCATCGAATATTACATTCCCATCTGGTAAAAGAGATACAATATTTGTTAATCAACAAACTATTCAAAATCATAATCCAGTACAATTTGGATCTATACTAGGCATTGGCTATGATTTCACATTAAAAGACAAAGTAAAAATAACACCAGAATTAACATATTCCCTGCCATTTAGTTCAATGGTAAGTTCATCAGATTGGAAACAATCCTCTTTAGCCTTATCGGTATCAGTCAGGTGGGGTAAAGAATCAAAAAAGGATGAAGAATTCAAAAAAGATATATTTATAGATACTATAGAAGTAAAAAGACCTGAATTCATCGGAAAAAGAATAGTGAAAGGATCTACTCTTCAATCTTTAGAGATATCCGAAACGTCATCTGCTATTATAACCACCGAAATCATCAAAAGAACAGATACTTTAATTATTGGAAGTCCACCACCTGCCCCGGCAAAACCACCTACAGTGAATTTATTAGCCTATGCACAGCAAGATTCTGT
Organism: Candidatus Kapaibacterium sp.; assembly: GCA_023259575.1. Taxonomy (GTDB): domain Bacteria; phylum Bacteroidota; class Ignavibacteria; order Kapaibacteriales; family UBA961; genus UBA961. The sequence goes on from JALRHN010000006.1 coordinate 2,937, forward strand.
TGTGCAACAGGTAAAAGCTATTTCTTTGCAAGGACAATTTGTCACAGAAGGATTTCCAATCTTACCTCTGGTATTTTTTAAACCACAATCTTCCGAATTAGCTGAACGATATCATCAATTAGAATCTTCTGAAGGATTTAGTTCTGATAGTTTAGAACCCAATTCAATACTTCAGCATAAAGATATATTGAATATTATCGGAGAGAGATTATCAAAAAATCCACAGTCTACGATAAACCTTTCTAGTATGTCAGACCCAATTACAGAAAAATCTGATTGTGATTTGGCATTAAAAAGAGCGCAAACAGTAAAGCAATATTTAGAGAATATATGGTTAATTGATCAATCAAGAATTACAATTAATCCTATGGGAAAGAATTGCAGGCCGGAATCACCTACACAATCAAAAACAGAAGCAGGATTTGAAGAAAATAGAAGGGTCGAAATATATTCAGATGATGATGTTATACTTAATCCTGTAGTTAGAACAAGGTATATACAATTGACAGATTATTCTCCCAAAATCATACAATTGAATCCAGAAGGAAGTACAAATACAGGAATAAACAAATGGCAACTACATGCAGAATATGGAGATAATGAAATTCTAGATACAAATGGATTAGGAATTGCTCCTGTTTTAGACTATTCAATAGAACCAAATATTGCGACATTAATGAATTCAGGAGAACCATCAGTATTTCAAGCATCTTTAACACTACAGGATAGAAAAGGATTATCAAGTACAGGTATTTTAGAAATTCCTATTGATAGAGATACCACAAATTATGCTGTACAACGTTTATCTTTAATGCATTTTGGAGTATTAAAATCAACATTGAATGAAGCAGCTAAAACATCAATAAGTAAATTTATAAGTAATTTAGAAGATGATGCTACCATTAGTATCGTAGGATATTCCGACAATCTAGGAAATCCAATAACTAATAATAGATTAGCAAAATCTAGAGCAAAAGCAGTAAGTGATTTTATTAGAAAAATGAAACCTAATTCCAATATTGTGCAAATTGAAGGAGTTGGTTCTTCTAAACTTCCCCCAGGTATTCCTTCTCACGAATTACCAGAAAGTAGATTTTTAAGCAGAACAGTTCAAATTGAAATCATCAGAAGCTGGAAAAATTCCGAGTAAAACTAATCTATGAATGAAACTCCTATACGTTTAACACAATATAGTCATGGTGCAGGGTGTGGATGTAAAATATCGCCATCTGTGCTAGATATTATTTTATCAACAAATGAAGCAAAGCCTGATAATAAAAATTTGCTTGTTGGTAATAGTTCTAGAGATGATGCTGCAGTATACGATTTAGAAAATGGAATGGCATTAATCAGTACAACTGATTTTTTTATGCCAATTGTAGATGATCCATTCGAGTTTGGAAAAATTGCATCTGCAAATGCAATAAGTGATATATATGCAATGGGTGGAAAACCAAGCTTGGCAATTGCAATTTTAGGGTGGCCAATCAATATTTTGTCACCAGAAATAGCAAGAAAAGTAATAGAGGGTAGCAGAGAAATTTGCAAAGAAGCTGGAATTCCATTAGCCGGAGGACATAGCATAGATTCACCAGAACCAATTTTTGGATTGGCAGTTAATGGATTAGTTGAAATATCCAGATTAAAACAAAATAGTACAGCGCAATTAGGGGATATTCTGTTTTTAACAAAACCATTGGGTATTGGAATCTATACAACTGCAGAAAAAAAAGGAATATTGAAGTCTGAACATAGAGGAGTAGCTGCTAAACAGATGATGCAATTAAATAAAATTGGTGAAGAATTATCTGGTATTTCTCAAGTTCATGCTATGACTGATATAACAGGTTTTGGATTATTAGGACATCTTTCTGAAATGTGTGAAGGTAGTAATTTGTCTGCACATATAGATTTTACTTCTATCCCATTAATGCCAGATTTAGAATGGTATGTTGCACAAGATTCTGTTCCTGGAGGTACTCATAGAAATTGGAATAGTTATGGAAATACAATTGCGCCATTAACAGATTTTCAAAAAGCAGTTCTTGCAGACCCACAAACAAGTGGTGGATTATTGATCGCTGTTTCTCCATCTGCCCAAAATGAAGTAATAGAATTGTTTCGCAAGAATTTTCCATCAGTATCGATGCAATCTATAGGATATATGGAGCAGAAAGGTCCATTTACAGTTAGAGTATCTAATGGATAATCAAAAACAACAATTATTTGAATGGAAAGATCTGTATTGGGGTATCGCAATAGCATTACTTTTTGCATGTATTATACGGCTTAGCTTTGCAGAATTATATAATGTTCCATCAGAGTCTATGAAACCTATTCTGCAAAAAGAAGATATGATTGTAGTAAGTAAAATGGCTTTCTCTTTTGGTGTTTCAGGGGAAATATTAGGCATAACAATTCCACAGAACTTAAGAATCACATGGAATACACCTAAAAAAAATGATATAATTGTTTTTAAAGCTCCTGCATTAGCTTTGAAAGATTTTCCACCGATATCAGAAACAGTATATTTTGTAAAAAGAATAGCATATGGTCCTGGAGATATTAATCCTATTCATAATCAGATTATCCCATATAAAGGAATGAAGCTAGACAAAAATGATGATTTTTGGAAGCAATTTATCCTTGAAGATAGTAAACAAGCATCAATTTCATTGGTGAATAAAGAATATATCGTTCAACATAATTACTATTATGTGCTTGGCGATAATTCTGAGCAAAGTTTTGATTCTAGGTTTTGGGGTTTAATACAAGAAGAATCAATAATGGGAAAGCCAATTATCATATGTTGGTCGAAAAATTCTTCTAGGATAGGACATTTTATAAAATAGAAAAGGAAAAAATTATGAATATAGAATTTTATGGAGCTGCTCAGACAGTTACAGGATCTCAACATTTATTAACAATAAATGGATATAAGATTCTTTTGGATTGCGGATTATATCAAGGCCGTAGAGAAGAAGCTTCAAGAATAAATAGAAACTTTCATTGGGATGCTAAAAGTATAGATGCTTTAGTACTATCCCATGCACATATTGATCATGCAGGAAATATTCCAACATTGGTAAAACATGGGTTTTCAGGGACAATCTATTCTACTTTTGCAACTAGAGATCTATGCTCTGTAATGCTTGCAGATAGCGCAATGATTCAAATGAAAGATGCCAAGCATTTATTAGAACATAAAGGTGAATATATAGAACCTTTATATACTATTGATGATGTTGCTGATGCTCTGTCATTATTTAATGGTATTGCCTATGAAAAGAAATTTGAACCAGTACCAGGTGTCTTTTTTACATTCTATGATGCAGGACATCTACTAGGTTCTGCAATTGTATTAATAGAATGGAAAGAAGATGGAATTACAAAGAAAATGATGTTCACGGGTGATCTAGGAAGAGCCAATAGACCAATTTTAAGAGATCCAGTTCATATTGGGGATGTAGATTATATTATTAGTGAATCTACTTATGGAGGACGTTACCATGAAAATGAAGGAGATATAGAATCTGAATTATTAGATATAATCCATGATGTAGTAGAAAAAAGAGGAAAATTAATTATTCCAGCTTTTAGTGTTGGAAGAACTCAAGAATTGGTGTGGTACATGAATAATCTATACAATAGAGGCTTAATGCCAAAGATAGATGTATTTGTAGATAGCCCCTTAGCAATCAATGCTACTGGTGTATTCCGCTTGCATCCAGAATGTTTTGATGAGCAAACCAGAAAAATCCTCTATAGAGATGATGATTTATTTGCTTTCCCTGGAATCAAATATGTTAAAGATGTTATTGAATCAAAAAAAATTAATAGATCTGGTAAACCTGCAATTATTATTGCAGGAAGTGGTATGTGCGAATCCGGAAGAGTGGTTCATCATTTGATACATTCCATAAGAAAACCAAATACAACTATTCTTTTTTTAGGTTATAATGCACCTTATACATTAGGACGTAAATTAGCAGATGGAGAAAAAAGAGTAAGATTAATGGGAGATTATTATACAGTAAATGCATCTGTAAGGCAATTACACGGCTTAAGCGGGCATGCAGATCATTCAGGATTAATAGAATATCTATCAAACAGAAATGTATCTGCCGTAAAAAAAGTATTTTTGGTGCACGGAGAAATCGAATCACAAAAAAAACTTAAACAATCTCTCGTTGAAAAAGGATTTGCTGATATCATGATCCCAGCTAAAGGTGATATCGTAACTATATAGTATTCATTAGAATACATATTATTTTTGCACAAGATTACACTCGTTTATATGGATAATAAAGCATTGATAAAAGGCGCTGAACATCGTATTCAGCAGATAAGAATGTCTTTACAAAAAAAAGGTATAGACTGTTTACTTATTAACCATTTGCCCACAATACGTTATTTGACAAATTTTTCTGGTTCTTATGCAACTTTATGTATAACATCTAAAAAAGTATTGTTCCTAACAAATGATTTATACGCTGAACAAATACAACATCAATTGTTTAAGGTAAAAGGACTAACTACCTATATAACAAGAGATCCCTATTCTTTTATTGCAAAAGAAGGATTATTAGATGATGCTAAAACCATAGGCTTCGAATCAGATAAGATGTCTTATGCAACTACATTGCAAGTAAGAAAACTTCTTGCACCAATAAAATTAGTCAAAGCAAATGGTATTGCACAAGAAGTGACAATTTCTAAAACTCCAGAAGAAATTAATTTGATCAGAAAAGCCGCCGATATAACCACAGATGTATTTAATCATATCATTACATTGGTAAAGCCAGGAATAACAGAAGCGGATTTAGCAACAGAAATTGTGTATCAAGGCCGTAAAAGAGGAGCTGAAAAAGAATCTTTTGATATTATCGTAGTATCTGGTCACAGAAGTGCAATGCCTCATGGCAGAGCTACCGATAAAAAATTGAAAAATGGCGATATGATTACATTTGATTTTGGCTTTTATGTCGAAGGATTTGCATCGGATATGACACGCTCTGTAATGGTAGGAAAGGCAAATAAAGAACAAAAAGCAGTTTATACATTAATAGCAGATTGCGTAGAAGCCGCGAATGCATATGCAAAACCAGGAATTTCTGGAAAAGAATTAGATGCAATTGCAAGAGATAAAATAGTTTCTGCTGGTTATGGTGATTATTTCCAACATTCATTAGGACATGGCCTTGGAATAGAAGTTCATGAATCACCAGCAATATCATGGAGAAATGAAAAAGGTTTGATTCCGGAAAATGCAGTAATCACAATAGAACCCGGTATTTATTTGCCAGGTAAATTTGGGGTTAGGATTGAAGACGATATTGTTGTGCATAAAAATGGAATTGAATTATTAACAAAAGCAACTAAAGAATTGTTAGAACTATAGAAAAATCAGATAGATAGATTATACAATGTTTTTTATGCTTTGTCGTTAAAAGCAAATTGAAATACAGAAAAGAATAAATAAAAATATTTTGTCAAGATTAATGTTTGTGGAGTATTATATACCCATGCGAAGAATTTTATCCTTCTCAGCCATTTTACTTTCATTAGCAATGGTGTCTTTTAGTACACTAAATGCACAAAAAAGTAAACCCAGTAAAGCATCTAAAACTGCAAACCCTGCCTCTAAAACACCTGTGAATCCAATTGTTTTAACAGTAGGCCCAGAATCAATTTCATATAATGATTTAGAAGCGGCATTTCGTAGAAATATGAATAGAAAAAATGTCCGTTTAGCAGATGTTTCAAGAGATTCAGTTCTAGATTTTATGAAGCTATATGCAAATTATCGTCTTAAAGTATTAGATGCATATGGCAGAAAAGTTGATCAAGATTCTAATGTTAAAGCAGATATAGAGCAAAACAGAAAATTATTAGCTGATAATTATTTCTTCGAAAAGAAAATTGTTGACCCAACTATTGATAAGATGTTGGAAAGAAGAAAACGTGAATTACAAGTAGCTATAATATTTGTTGAAAAAAAATCTGATACGATTGCCTCATTACAAAAGGCGCAAAGATTATTAGGGATAGTGCGTGCAGGTGCAGATTTCGAAAAAATAGCAAGAGATTCCTCAGAAGATAGAGAAACCGGAAATAAAGGTGGAGTATTACCATTTATTACAAGTGGAAGAATTTTAAGAACAGTAGAAGATGCTGCATATTCTGTTGCTCCTGGACAAATTTGCCCTACCATAGTGAATGCACGTGGTGGCTACTTTATTGTTAAAACCCTTAGAAATGAACCAAGAATCCGTGTGCGTGGAAGCCATATACTTGTGTTTATGTCAAGCAAAGATGATTCAGTAAGTGCATCCAAAAAAGCTGATAGTTTATTAGGCTTATTAAAAGCCGGACAATCCTTCGAATCTATTGCAAAAGCACATTCAGATGATGCCTCAAGCAAAGATAAAGGAGGCTATTTAGGTGCTTGGTATATACGAAGCAAAGGATTAGAAGGCGCCTCTGGAGATGTACTACACCCAGAATTTGAAAAAGCATTATATGAATTAAAAGATGGTCAGATTTCGGGTAAAGTATGGACAGATTACGGAGTTCATATTATACGTCGTGATTCTACACAAGAAGTAAAAATAGACGAAGAAAAAGAATCAGCTAAAAGAGAATATAAGAGAATCTATTTTGAAGAAGACAAAAGAAAAATGTTGGATTCTTTAAAACTTGCATATGGTTGGAAACTTAATCGTGAAGCTTTGGCAAATATGCTGTCTAAAACTGATACAATTAAAGTGATTTCTGATACAATTGCTTTCCAACAAGTACAAAATCGTTCAGACATTTTATATTCTATGGGCGATAAAGGATATATTTCTGTGGGTGGATTTGTAGATACAACTAAAAGAGCAGAATACAGAGCAATTTCTGCTAATTATATGGGTTGTGTAAGGGCCATCGATAAAATGAGCGATCCATTGATTATGAAACTTGCAACTGAATCTTTAGAAAAAGAATTTGCAGATTTCGCCGGACTCATGAAAGAATTCAGAGATGGTATCTTATTGTTTAAAGTTGAAGAACAAGAAGTATGGAGTAAACTCAAATTTGATTCATTGGCAGCAAGAGCATATTGGGACAGCACCAAAACTCGTTATAAAACAGAGTTGAAATACGATATGAGTGAAATTTATGTGTCTAATGACTCATTAGCAAAAGCATTGAAGGCAAGAATTGATGCTGGTGAGAAATTCGATAATATTGCTGGTGAATATACTGAGCGTCCGGGATTTAAAGAAAAAAAGGGACGCTATACCGCCCAGACTATAAAAGAAAGTAAATTTTCTGCAATTGCAGAAAAAAAACAATTGATGCCTGGGGATATTTATGGTCCTGAATCATTCGAAAGAGGATATGTTATCTTAAGAGTTAATGAAATCATTCAACCTCGTGAAAAACGCTTTGAAGAAGCTATTGCAGATTTTGCTCCAGCTTATCAAGACCAAGTACAGAAACGATTTACAGAACAATGGCTTTCTCGCATAGCCGTAAATTATCCTGTAACAAAACATATAGATAAACTAGACGAAATCTTGAAAAAAAAGTAATCAATATATAAGCCCGATTCTATATCGGGCTTTTAATTTGAAAGAATTATCCTTTTGAACAATATGATAAATAATTGTAGAATTTCACAAGTGATGTATTATGCTTTAGGTATATGCATGATTTGTAGTGTGTTTATTTCTAATGCACAAGATGGATCTGGCCAGGTTTTAGACAAAGTGATTGCTGTTGTGGGACGTGAAATAGTATTGCAATCTGATATTGAAGGCAGGCTTGCAATGATTGCACAACAAAATCCAAATATCAATCCCAAAGATCTTGAAATTCGAAAAAGGGTTCTTGAATCCCTCATAAATGAACGATTAATGGTTACCCAAGCTATAGAAGATAGTATTGTTGTTCAAGACGAAGAAATAAATCAAAGTTTAGACTATATGATGCAAAATTTAGCGCAAACATATGGATCTGAAAAACGTATCGAAGATGTTTATGGAATGAGTGTAGCTAGAATTAAAAAAAATTATAGAGAAGAAGTACGAAAACAATTACTTGTAGAAAAACTTCAACAGCAAAAATTTTCATCAGTTAAATGTACAAATCGTGAAGTACAAGATTTCTTTAATCAGTACAAAGATTCGATTCCTTCTGTTCCGCCACAAATGGAATTGGCCCATATTGTAAAAACAATTCAGCCAAGCTCTGATGCCAAAGAAGAGGTTAAAAATCTGGCAAAAAAAGTAAGAGATTCTATAGCTGCTGGTGGAGTTTTTGCAGATTTTGCAAAACGTTATAGTGCAGATCCAGGTTCTGCAGCATCTGGTGGCGAATTAGGTTGGATTGATAAAGGCAAATTAGTTGGTGAATACGAAAGAGCTGCATATAATTTACAATCAGGAGAAATATCGCAGCCAGTAGAATCTCCATTTGGTTTTCATATTATTCAAACATTAGATAAAAGAAAAGATGCAATTCAAACAAAGCATATCCTTTTTAAATTGGGTGGATCTGGTGAAGATAAAAAAAGAACTGAAAAAATCTTATCAGACATAAAATTGAGAGCAGAAAAAGGCGAAAGCTTTGATGAATTGGCAAAAATGTTCAGTGATGAAAAAGAAACTCAAGGTTTTGGTGGTTCTATGGGCTCTGTAGAATTATCAAGGCTACCCGCGGAATTAAAGGCAATGCTTGATAAATTACCTGATGGTGGCATTTCAGATCCATTGCCCTATATGTCTGATCCTACTAAGCCTGCTATGCATATTATGTTAAGAAAAAAGATGATTGATTCACATAAACCAAGCCTTGAAACTGATTTTAAAAAAATCGAACAAATGTCTATAAGCCATAAACAAAATGGATTAATGGAAGAGTGGATTAATGGTCTAAGAAAGACAATTGCCTGGGAGATCAAAGAATAATGAAGATTATTAGTTGGAATGTTAATGGTATCAGAGCTTCTCTTAAAAAAGGGCTTGCAGATTATGTACTTGCAATGAATCCAGATATATTTTGCGTGCAAGAGACTAAAGCAGAGCGTGAACAAGTTCCTACAGATAATTGGCCACCAGCAGGTTATAGAGATTATTATCATTCTTGCTCTGTTAGGGGTGGCTATTCTGGAGTAGCTACTTTTACAAAAATCGAACCTGTGCATGTTCAAAGAGAAATTGGAATCGAAAAGTTTGATCAAGAAGGCAGAGTGATGCAAACTGATTTTGCGGAATTTACATTGTTAAATGTATACTTCCCTAATGGTGGCTCTAGAGATGAAAGACTATTATACAAGCTAGATTTTTATGATGCCTTTTTTGAATACTGTGAATCATTAAGAGCACAAGGTAAAAAGCTTTTAATTTGTGGTGATTATAATACCGCTCATCATCCGATAGATCTTGCACGCCCAAATGAGAATAAAAATACTTCAGGATTTATGGAAGTAGAAAGAATCAAGCTAGATTTTATAACAGAACTTGGTTATGTTGATACCTTCAGATTATTTAATAATGAACCACAGCAATATACATGGTGGGATGTAAAAACTAGATCGAGAGAAAAAAATGTAGGTTGGCGTATAGATTATCACTGGGTTACAAATGACTTAGTGCCATATATAAAAAATTCTTATCATCAACCTGAACAAATGGGCTCTGATCATTGTCCCGTTATTATAGAATTCTCATTCTAACGCAATGTCAATAATGCATGATGATGTGTCGGAATTCCTTTTTGTATTCCATCAAGTAAGAGAGTTCCTTCTTCATAATAGCGTAACACCTTCATATATTCAATCGCTTAGAAATAATTTTCCTCATCTTAGTAATGATAGTATTACAGAAATTATCGATCTTGCTTTAGGCACCAATAAAGCGTATAATTCAGGGGAATATGAAGCTGTATTGCCATGGATTTTTTCTTCAAAAACATATGAACAATGTAGTTCTCCTGCTATATGCTTGCATCATATGAATCGATTACAAGTAGAAGGCAATACTGTCTTAGAAATATGTACTGGCGCGGGGATGGATGCTTTGGCTGCATTGCTTCAAAAAGCTTCATATGTGTATACTATAGAAGCTGATAAACAAGTTGCCAATCTATTCGAATTAAATTGTACTCTTAAAGATATCAACGATATTGCTTTAATTCAGTCTGAAGCAGAAATTGCTTGCTTGCCTAAAGCTGATATCCTCTGGGCAGACCCATCACGAAGAGAAATTCCTGGTAAAAGAAAACAGTTGACGGGTAATTATGCACCTTCAATTGACTGGTTATTACAGAAAGCTAGTTCATATAAAAGAGCTGGAATTAAAATAGCTCCTGGTGAGCAGATTAAAGGTGATTTTTCACGAGAATTTATTAGCTATAATTGGGAATGTAGAGAGCAGATTTTATGGATACACATGGATATCCCCGATGGAAGTGTAACCTTGATAGACAAAAACTATAGTTGGTATCCAAAGAATCCCGAAATGCTTCCAATATTAATTTCACCAGAAGAAATACAATCAGGGCATATATTGATTGAGCCAAATCCAGCATTAATTAGAGGAGCATTAAGTGCTTGTTATGCAGAATTTGATATTGCTGTGTTTGACAGAGAAATAGCATTTGGTATTCATAAAGGAGATATACTTCCTCATCCACTCTTTAGAACATATCGTATTGAAGATATATTCCGATTCAATCGGAAAGAATTACAATCAAAAATCACTTCAAAAAATTGGAATAAACGAACTGAGATTAAAAAAAGGGGCTTCCCATTATTACCAGAAGAAATTAGAAAAGAATTAGTATTTCCACAAAGTGATCATTATGGAACAATTGTATTAACCAGATGTGGAAATGAACATTGGGCTATATTGTGTAAAAGGATTTAATCATTCATAGACGTATCTTGGATGATATCTAACATTAATGTAACGGTTTCTACTTTCCTTTCAGATGCTTGCTCAACTTTAACAATATAACAAGGAGGAATCGCAACCTTTTGTCCGATACTTGGAATATATCCAGCAATATGGTTTATCATTCCACCCAATGTTTGATAATCATCCGATACAGGCAATTGATGTAGCAAAAATTCATTAATCTCATCAATAGAAGCTTCTCCTGAAATTGTCCATTCTTTTTCTCCACTAGATTTTATGACAGGAAGTTCTTCATCATATTCATCTTGAATTTCACCTACTAATTCCTCCATGATATCTTCTAGTGTCACTAATCCAGCAGTTCCCCCAAATTCATCTAATACTACAGCCATATGAAACTTCTGTTTTTGCATTTTATTAAGCAAAGAATGAATTTTATCTGATTCTTGCACAAATGAAATGGGGCGCACAATATCTTGTAAAATAATAAGAGAGCTATGCGAAACCATTGTCAACAAGTCTTTAGCATACACAATCCCAATCATATTATCTAAAGTACCATTATAAACAGGCATCCTTGAATATCCTTGTTCAATAACAGTAGAAACAATTCTTGATCCGGGCATAGATAATTCTAATGCAACTATTCTACCCCTTGGAACCATAATTTCAGCAGCTGTTGTATCCTGAAATTCAAATACATTCTCTATCATTTCCTGTTCATTCATTTCGATAATTCCACTCTTAGAACTTTCTTCTAATAAGTATCGTAATTCTTCGGCACTATGAACATTATTTTCACTTGCAGGATGAATACCTACAATTTTCAACAAAATATTTGCTAGAGTATTTAATATCCAAATGAAGGGTTTAAAGACAATAAAAAATGCTCTTAAAGGAAGAGCTATTCCCAAAGCAACAGATTCAGAACGTTGAAGTGCAAGTGATTTTGGTGCAAGTTCCCCAATAACTATATGCAAAAATGTTATGATTATAAATGCTAAAGGGAAAGCAATGCTATGTGGGTTAATAGATATCCAATCAAATCCTAAAGCTAGTATAGCTTTTTCAACAATAGTGGCAACAACTTCTTCTCCAATCCACCCTAATGCTAAACTAGCTAATGTAATTCCTAGTTGTGTTGCGGATAAATATGAATCCAAATGCTCGATAATGCTTTTTGTGATGCCAGCTAAAAAACTACCATTACGAATCCTTATTTCAATTTGAGAGATCCGTACTTTCACAATTGCGAACTCTGCAGCCACAAAAAAGCCATTGAGAAATACTAAAAACAGAGTAAGAATAATTTGAAGAATAATATCCTGATCCATATTATATGGTAGCTCCAGGAGGCATTGTCCTCCATGTAAATTTTTTATGACTATGAATAGAAAAATATCTACTTAAAAAGTCATGAATTGTAAAGGTGTCTGATGAAGAAATATTAAATGAAGAATTCTCTTCTAATAATCCTGTATCTAATTTCTGCAAGATACTCACAATCGATGAATTCAACAATATTCCTTGTTTTCCACTATAATCAACATCCAGACTAAGAATAGATCCTTCATAATAAGAAAAGAAAAAATATTCCGAGTCACTTAAGTTAATTAATTCTCCGGTGATATTACATTTATGAAAACTCATGCCAAAACCCATACAAAATGCCGTCTTAATCAAAAAAGTAAAGAACAGATTATATGGTGATTGTAATGTAAGAGAAGTATTGAAAAATTGTAATATCTGATGAGTAAGATCGAATAGTTCGGGATGAGACTCCTCGTTTTCTTGGGTAGTTGACAACACTTCTGCAATTGCCATGCATGTAATTAACTTATCATAATCATTTAAAATATGATAAGTAGGAGTATATTGCTCTGCAGATTTTAAAAGATATAAATCTTTTTGGGTAGAATGATACCAAGATAAAGTACTACAACTAATTACTTCTAAGCTGCTACCAAATTTACTTTTAGAAGATCGAACCCCTTTAGCTAATATGGAAATTTTCCCATGATTTTTTGTGTATACATGCAAAATCTTACTTGTATCACTAAATTTTCTTCCATGTAATATTATTGCTGAATCAGTATGTATCATGTGAAAGGCAAACTATCTAAATTGAGCGCAAAATCATTCAAATATTTTATCAAGATAAGCGATTAAGCATAAAAAAAGTAATTTTGTTCTATGAAAATTTTCTCGACATATAATATTGTGAAAAATCACATTAAAAGCCACAATTCTGTTAGCTATATACCTTTGATTATAGCAGGTTTTTGTGTTTGTATCTTTATTATGTTAAATGGATGTGCTTCGTCTCAGGGAACTGCAGAAGTAAAAGATGCTGAAAGTGCTTTTAGAGTGGGCTTGGCAGCCTTTAAAGACGAAAATTATTTTGAATCGCAAAGACTTTTTGATTTGATAAGACTTCAATTCCCAACTACTCAATATGCAGATGATGCTCAATATTATTTGGGTGAAATTAGTTATGCTAGAAAAGAATATGTTATGGGTGCATTCAATTATGGAATGATTAGGAGAAGCTATCCATCTAGTGATTTAAATAAGCCAGCTTTATTTAAAACTGCGATGTGTTATTATGAATTAGCACCACCTGCAGACAGAGATCAGGATTATACCAAAAAAGCTATAGCCTCATTTTCAGAGTTTCAAGCCATATATTCTCAAGATAGTTTAGCAGAAGAAGCTGGAAAAAAGATAGTAGAATTAAGAAATAGATTGGCTGAAAGAGAAATGATTACAGCTGAGTTGTATAGAAAACTATATTCGAATAAAGCAGCACTTGTTTATTATGATGCAATCATTGATGAATTTCCTGATACTGAGCACTATGAAGCTGCATTTGTAGGAAAACTTGAAGTCTTAACTGCATTAAGAAGATATGAAGATGTAAAAATAGCATTAGAGCTCTATAAAAAACGATTTATCCATGGTAAACTTGCAAATGCTGTTAAATCTATCGAACAGCAATTACCTATAGACTAAATCAAGGACATATTTATGAATAGCAAATTACCGTCTGAATCTTATGTTGAAATGACAAATTTAGTATTACCCAATGATACAAATCAATTAGGTAATCTTCTGGGCGGTAGATTAATGCATTGGATAGATATTGCTGCTGCATTAGCTGCAATGAGGCATTCATCAAAAGTATGTGTAACAGCATCTGTGGATGTTATTAATTTCTTTGAACCAATTAAACTTGGACATGTAGTAAGAGTTTTAGCTACAGTAAATAGAGCTTTTAGTACTTCGATGGAAATAGGAGTTAAGGTTTTTAGAGAAGATCCTCTTAATGGCGTTGAAGTACATTCATCAAGTGCTTATCTTACTTTTGTAGCTATAGATCAATATGGCAAGCCATTAGCTGTTCCGCCTATCACACCAAATTCAGCAGAGGAACATAGAAGATTTGAGGAAGCTGCTATTAGAAGAGCTCAAAGACTCCAAAACCGTGAATTGATGAAAGCAAATAGAAATAAATAATTCCTGCATTGTTAATCCGCACTCATAAAACTTACATTATTTGTGAAAGTTTCAATTTTTCTTGCTCTAAAAAATATTATTTAGTTATATTTGGCAGTTAATGCCTTTTTGGGCATGATATCTACCTAAGTTAAGTGTCTAAAATACACTTTCATACATTGGATTATTAAAAACTAAAATAAATGGAGTATTAATGTTTTCATTATTACTAAAAACAGGTAAAGGCTTAGTATTAGCAATTGTATTTGCAGTTTCCTGCTTTGCGACATCTAATGCGCAAGGCCCAAAAGTAAATTGGCATGTTATTGCTAGTGGTGGAGCTTTAAATATTGTTAGTGGACAATATCTAATTTCAGCGACGATTGGCCAACCTATTGTTGGCAATATTAGTATTGGTGGATATCGTCATTTCATCGGATTTTGGGGCCCTCAAGCTATAAAAGAAGAAGTAACTGGTTTGAATGAATTTGTATCAACTGGCGAAAATTCTTTATTATCTAATTATCCTAATCCATTCTCATTACAAACAACTATTTCATATCAGGTTCCACAATCTGGTGTGTTGTCTATAAGAATTATGGATATGGTTGGTAGAGAAGTTAGAAGTATCATTTCGAATGAATATAGAGAAGCAGGTAGCCATAATGTGATATGGGACGGAAAAGATAATATTGGTTCTGATTTACAATCAGGCAATTTTATTTGTGAAATGTCTTTCTCAAATCATGGTGAATCAGTTAAATCTCGTATACCATTGATATTAGTTAAATAAGAACTAGAATAATAATAATACATAATGTAATGGAGAACAATATGAAACGTTTTGTTATTGGGTTTTTAGCCCTATTTACAATGTTTCTTTTTACTGAAACTGTTAAAGCCCAAGTTCCAAAGTTGATGTCTGTACAAGGTATGCTTGCAGATGCCAATAATGTTCCTTTGAAAGATGGTTTATACACAATGTACTTTTCTATTTATGACTTAGAAGTAGGTGGTGTAGCTCTTTATAAGGAATCATTCCAAGTTCAGTTATCTAATGGTAGATATATGGCTTTACTTGGTGAGAGAAATGCTTTAAATCTTGCATTTGACAAACAATATTGGTTAACAATGTCACCAGATAGTGCAAATGAAGGAGCAAGAATCAGATTAACTACTTCTCCATATGCATTTACAGCATCACATGCTATGCATGCTGATACAGCAAGTTTTGCAATTGCAGCTCATCCTGTGGGTGTTGCCGGTGGTAGCTTGAATGGATCTTACCCTAATCCTACTCTTGCACCTGGCTCAGTAACTACAAGTGCTATCGCAAATGAATCTATTACATTAGAAAAAATCTCTAAAAATTTAATTTTCTTGCCAAGTGGCCCAGCTAGTGGTGATATTACTGGTGATTATCCAAATCCCAAAATTGCAGCTGGTGCTGTAAAAAATGATCGTATAGCTGATTTAGCAGTTACATCTAATAAAATTGCTACTGGAACAATTGATTCTATTAATATCAAGAGTAAATCAATCAGTGGTTTTCATATCAAAGACAGCTCGATTAATTCAAGCAAATTGGGTGGTAATGTTGTTATGGCTCCTGTGGCTCCAAGTTCATTCCTTACTCAAACAAATGGCATCATGAATACAAATGCAGTTGTTGGTCCTAATAGATTACTTGTAGGTATTAGCTCAACTGGTGCAGGTTCTCATGGTTGGTTAAATGGCCCTACAGTTGCAAGCCAAGTACTAAGATTTAATGGCAATAATTTAGTGTGGTCTGCAGATAGTGTAATGTTCCCAGTTATAAGCACAGGTACAGCTGATGGTGCTGCAAATGCTATGTTAGGTTTAACAAATCTAGGTAATTCTGCAACTGCACGTTTTGTGTCTTCAACAGGTAATGCTGTACATGCTATAACTCCAACAATTGGTACTGCTTATGCAGGTTTATTCGAAGGTAATGTTCATGTAACTGGAGATATCAAAAAAACATATAGAACTGGTAGTACACCTCAAAATGCTGTTCCAGTAGCATATGCTTCTGTAGCCTTAAATGGACAAGTAAGAAGTGGATCTTCAAATATGGGAACCGTAGTTTGGAATGGTTCAGATTATGAAGTTGATATTTTGGGTGAAATTTACAATCCAATTTCACACATAGTTAATGTTACTGCTAATTCAACAGCTACAACACCTGTTCCTGTTGTTCCATTAACCAGTTTAAGAGGTAATAGATTAATCATTACTTTCTATACATTAGCTGGTGCAAAAACACAAACTGACTTCCATTTCACTGTAATGAAGCCATAAAAAGTTATTATAATATTGAAAGCCTTCGGTATATAACCGAAGGCTTTTTTTTTACCTATTAAGAATAATATATTTCATATTTGTTCTTTTTCCATTGAAAAAAGTATATTTTCAGATAAAGCAATAAGCAATATATCTTTAGGTGTATATATGAAAAAGTTAGTACTCATTATAAGCGTGTATTTAGTCTGTTCTATAGGAAATATTCATTCATCGATAGCACAGATACCAAAAATATTAACATATCAAGGGATAGTTACTGGAATTGATGGGAAACCAGTAGATAGTTTGTTAAATATGACATTTAAGTTATATCAGGATATCTCAGGTGGACAGCCCCTATATGAAGAAACTCAAAATGTTCCCATTAGTAAAGGTTTATACACAGTATATTTAGGATATAAAACTCCCTTAAATTTACCTTTTGATACACAATATTTTATATCTATAACAATGGATGGCATTGAATCTATTTCAAGAATTCCTTTCGCAACAGTACCTTATGCATTTAAAGCAGAGAGTGTTCCTGATAGCTCGATTAGCACTAAACAATTAAGTAAAAAAGGAGCTTCTACTGGGCAGGTTTTAACTGCTGGTGAAAATGGCGTGAATTGGACAAGAATAGTAAATCGAATTATTCCTGGTGAAAATTTTTATGTATCGCCTGATAGCGGATCTGGGACAGTAACAATTGGTTTGATTGATGGAAGTATAAGAGGCAATCAATTGGTAGATGGTACTATTACTCCGCAAAAATTAGGCGTTCCTGCTGGCCCATTAGATAAGCAATTATTGTCTTATGATGGAATTGGACAAGTATTAAAATGGGTAGACCCACCAAATGGAGGAATTATATATCCATATAGTGCTATAGCACAAAATACGACAACGCTATTTTCAATTAGAAATAATGGTAATGGACCTGCAGGTAAATTTTCAGTAAGCGCTAATCCAAGTACTGCAAATGCACTTGTTGGAGAAAATAATGGAATAGGATCTGCAATAGCAGGATTAGCATCTGGAAATGGCCCGGCTGGTTCTTTTACAGTAACAAATATTAATGCAACTTCTTCTGCTTTAAAAGTTGAATCTAATTCATCAGGAATAGGCTTAGATGCCATAATGAGCAATACTACTGCAAAGAATAGTATTGCAATTAGAGGAAGAAGCGCTAGTACTGGAGATTCATCCTTTGCTATTATGGGAACTGTGAGCTCTACAAATCCAGGAGTAAATTCAGCAGGTTTACGAGGAATAGCAGCAAGTTCTAATGAAAAAGCATTCGGAATTTGGGGAACTCATAATGGAAAAGGAAGTGCTGTATATGGAAATTCCAAATTAGGAGTTGGCATGTATGGTCAAAGCAAAGATAGTATAGGTATGTATGGAATTCATAGTGATACTTTAGGCGTTAATCCTGGAATTTATGCTGAATCTGCTTCTTTGGCAGATTCAGCAATCGCATTAAAAGCCAATATTTCATCTTCTAATCCCGGTATTAGATCAGCTGCAATAGTAGGTATTAATTCAGGAAATGGATTTAATGGTATTGGTGTATTAGGACAACATGCAGGAAAAGGCATAGCAGTTCAAGGGCAAAGTGATGCAGGTATCGGAGTAGTTGCAATCAGTAAAGATTCTTCAGCAATCATGGCATATCATACAGGTATATCTGGCTCTCAATCAGCTATATTTGCTGAAACTCATTCAGAGTCAATTTCAGCATCTGGTATAGAAGGTTTTGCTTCTGCTATTAAAGGTGGTATTGGTTCTGCGGGTATAAAAGGCATAAATAAAAGTACAAATGCAAATGGCTATGGTGTAAGTGGTTCTCATAGCGGTTTAGGTTATGGGGTATATGGTTTAAGTAATCAAGGCAATGGTATTGTAGGGGAATCATCAGAAAATGCAAATAGTAAAAGTGGCGTATTCGGACAAAGCTCTAGCAGAACTGGTATAGGTGTAACTGGAAAGGCTACATCTACTTTAGGTGTTACAGTAGGCGTTCTAGGTACTACAATTAGTGATTCTGGTATAGCTGTCAAAGGAATTGCAGCTACAAGTAATGGTGGTAATCCATATGCAGGGTATTTTCAAGGTAAGCTACATGTAACTGGTGATATAACAAAGACATATAATGCGGCCTCTCCAACTGGAGAACGTAGAGCTATGCCAATTGCATATGGCTCTATCAATGCAGCTGGATTAATTCTTTCTGGCACACCTAATTTTACTGCAAGATGGGATGCAGCCGACCAACAATATGTACTTACAATTAATAATGAAATATATGTTCCAGCAGCTTATGTAACCACAGTGGCACCAAATGGTGTTAATTATCCTGTTATCCCAGTTACAGGAAATGTTCCTAATGATGCATTAGGAATAAGAATGTTCAATCTTGCTGGACAATCCATTCAATGTAATTTTCATTTTGTAGTGTATAAGCCTTAAAGTAAACTGACAGATCAGTATAAGAAAAAAAGTCCCGATAGAGGAGTTCTATCGGGACTTTTCTATACATACACAAATAAATTATCTAGCTATCATTAATGGTAATGATAAGACTTCATTATTCATATATGTAATTATGACTGTATGATATCCATTTGCTAAAGATTCTACTGTCAATTCAATGTGATTATTATTGATATTATGTTGCATAAATACCTTTTGAGTGACATTTCCCAATGCATCTACTAACTGAATATGATTAATGTTTTTAGGATAATATGATTCAATAACAATAATATCTGATGCTGGGTTTGGATATACACCAACATATTGAGAGAAAACTGTTTCTTGAACATCAGAGCTAGCTTCTGAAACAGCATATAAAGGGATTTTATATGTAGCTTTATTTGATTTTATAGCTAATTCTGCATTTTTCTGTCCTAATTGTTGGCTTTGGAATGTCAACACAATGTCTTTACAATCACCACTAATGATGTCTTGAGGAAATTCTAAAGTAGATTTTAATGAAAATGCTGGATCTCCTAAAACCGCAATATCATTGATTGTCATATCTTGAGAACCTGCATTACAAATTCTGTAGACAGTATCTTTGGGTTGCTGATTTATTTTTACCGTTCCAAAGTAAAATGATTTTTCAGAAATCGACTCAAAACAACTTTTTCCACTTAAGAGTACTTTGCCGCTGGCAATAATGCTATTACTTTCAAATGATACATTTGCATAATTAAACACTCCAGATTCTGCATTAAAATGGAAGCCAATTGCTTTTGACTCACCCTTTTTAAGTGTAAATGGTGCATTTCCAGAAATAATTGAGAATTGATTAGCTTCACTTCCAGATATTGTCATAGAAGTAATAGTTAAGTCAATGTCTCCTTTATTTGATAATAATGCATTGAATATTGTATCGCTGCTTGTGCCTCGTGGTATGCACCCAAAATCAATACGATTTGTAGATAGTACTAAATGTGGTCCAGGAGGAACATCAATTACTTTTAAAAAAGCTTTTTCAGATGTATCTGAAGAGCATTTATTATACACAATGCAATCATAATAACCGCTATCCTCAATCTGAGTGCTAGCTATCGTAAAAACAGAAGAATCAGTTCTTGGTATAATGATATTGTTTCTGCGCCATTTGTAATGTAAATCTGTTCCAGCAGCAATTACTTTTAAACGAGTCTCAGATTCATGATATACCAGAGTATCTATAGGGTTTTTATAAATATCTGCTAAACTTATGATGCCAATATGTACCGATTTTTCTGCTCCAGATAAACCACAATGATTTTTTGCAGTAAATGAATAGATTCCAGTATCAGCGGGTGAAAAGTTATTTAATACAATTAATGAGTCTGATGTATTTATAATCTTTCCATCTTTTTTCCACTCAAAACCTATGATTTGTCCACCAGTACCTTGACCTCTTAATCGAACGGAAGTACCATAACAAAATGATGTATCTTTAGATCCAAAATTTGTTGCAATTACTGGAGGCTCATTCATAAGAATTAAAGCAGCTTTTGATATCATAGATGAATTACAATCACCAGTAATAATGCAGTCATATTTACCAGTGTCTGTTATATATAAATAACTTATGGTATATGAATTGTCATTTCCATTCGGAAGATTCTTGCCATTCCTTCTCCACTGATAGGTAAGATGTTCGCCCAATGCGCCAACCGTAAGTGTAATCGAAGATCCTGGACATTTCAAAGTACTTTCTGGCTGCTTAGTAATTGTAACTTTATTTCTGACATATAAATAGAGTTCAGAACTGGTAATATCTACGCATCCTTTAATAATAACTTTATATCTGCCTCTATCAGAAATCTTAAGTTCATTGATTGTGAGAATTGCATCTGTTGCATCTTGAATAGGTTTTTCATCTTTATACCATTGATAAGTAAATGAAGTATTGTTGTCTGCTAGGATTACTCCTAAACGTGCTATATTTCCTTCGCATATAGAATCAATGGATTTCATTTGCGTAGTAATAATAGGTATTGGTAAAACAGATATATCTGCATTATTTGTATCGGATATTGTGGAATTTGTTACCCTAAAACGATATGAATTTCCATAGTTTAAGCCTTCAGGAATAATCCATTGATACTGCAGAATTGAAGAATCAACAGATCCAATGGTAATCCATTGAGATCCATTTCCGGGTGACATCTCTATTGCTGTACTTCCGCTTAATTCAGTTCCAATCCAAGTTAGATTGATTGTGTTTCCTTTGCATAATGAACTTGGTTCATTATAGGAAGTTATTGTTATACTGGTTTCTGACTGTGCATGTATAGATACAAAAGCACTTAATGCTGCAAAAATCAGTACTGTAAAGATCCTAGGCTTTCTCATTTTTTTATTCCCATACTTAGTAAAACATCCTTGTTCAAAAGTATTGGGTTAGCCAGGTAATTACTATGATAAATATCATAGTTAACAATTACTTATAAAAAAAGCCTGAAGAGCAATCTCTTCAGGCTTTCAATAATTATGTGAGTGCTAATTATCTTTGAATTATGATTGGCAAACCAAATGATGTACCACTTTGAAGATTTACAATAGCAATATAAGAGCCTGGTGCTGTGTGATTAATATCAATCGCACACGAAGTTGAGAGGTTCTCCATATTATGATTTGCGATAGTTTCACCCAAAACATTTATTAATCTTACAGAATGAATTGCTTGTGTAGATGTAATTTCAAGAATTTCAGTAGCTGGATTTGGGAATGCTGAAATTCCAGAAAGCATATCATATTCACTAATACTTGATGGTGAAGCATATATTGCAGATAAAGGAATAGTAAATACTTGTGAAGCATTAGAAGATTGAGAAATTTTTACAAGTAATTCTGCATTATATGTTCCATCTTGATTAGTAGAAAAGCTGATTAATACCTCTTTGCAATTACCAGGCTCTATAGATAATGGTAAAGCTGGAGGATTAGGCAAAATAAAAGTTGAAGACCCATTTATAGACAACTCAGTAACAGAAGCAGCTTTTGTTCCTGTATTGCAAATTTTGATTAATGTATCTTTTTTGTTTACAGTTATTTTTCCTAAAATTATTGGAGTTGTAGCAATATCTTCAAAGCAACTTGTACCAGTTATATTTATAAGGCCTGGAGAAGTAACAGAATTACTTGCAAAAGCTATAGAAGCATTATTTGTAATCTCTGATTTTGGAGAGAATGCTAAGCCCAATGCTTTTGTTTCATTAGCTGCTAAGATAAAAGGGGCTTGTCCTGAAACTATAGAATAATTATTTGCCGCAGGGCCACTTAATGTAATCGCAGTAATATTTAACTCTTCATTTCCTGTATTTGTTATAAGAGCAGAAATTACAGTATCCTTTGTAGTTCCTTTATTAATACAACCAAAGTCAATAGTTCTTGTTGAAAGAGTTAATGTTGGTCCTTTAGAGGCAGGTTTAACGCTTAAAAAAGTTTTTGAACTAGTAACTGTTCCGCAAGCATTTGTAATAATACATTCATATGACCCACTATCAGCAAATTGAGTAGATGCTATGGTATATCTATCGCTATTTGCATTATTAATATCTTTCCCATCTTTTTTCCATTTATAGCTAAGATTTGGTCCTAATGCTATTATGCGAAGTGAAGTCTCAGTATTCACAATTACTGTAGTATCGGCCATATTTCGTGCTATTTGAGGCTGTGACAAAACAATAAGCTTAATTGATCTTTCATTGCCTGATTCGCCACATTGGTTTTTAGCAGTAACTGTATAAACACCAGAATCTGCACTTGCAATACTATTTATAGTGAAAGATGAGTCAGTATTTGGGAGTAGATTCCCATTCTTTTTCCATATATATCCAGAAATAGTAGCACCAGTACCTTGCGCAAATAATTGAAGTTTATTGCCAATGCATAAAGATGAGTCATTTCCAGTAAAATTAGATGCTGTTATAGGAATTTGAACCATTTGTACAGTAGCTGCTGAAGATGTAACGGCTGGAGAGCATAGGCCTGAAACAACACAGTCATATTGTCCTGCATCATTTGCAGTCATAGAAGAAATTGTATAAGCAGCTTTGTTACCATTAGGTATGGCGACTCCATTTTTTCGCCATGCATATGTTAGATTAGTACCTGTAGCAGAAACATTTAATATAACTTGAGAGCCATAGCAGGCATTTGAAGAATTAGGTTGGCTTGTAATTGCAGGGCTTTGTGCAATAAATACAAGAGATGCTTGGCTAGTAAGATTTGTACATCCATTTAATTCAACTGTATATTGTCCTGAAGCACCAATTTGTGCATTGGTTATCGTATATGTTCTTGAATTTGCTCCTGTTATTGGAGTTGACCCTTTAAACCATTGATATGTTAAAAATGGATCCTCTTTATCAGGCATTACACTTAATGTAATATTTCCTCCAATACAGGTTGTATCAAAAGCTTTTGGTTGTGTAGCAATAATTGGTGTAGGTAAAACTGAAATATTCGCATCATTTGTGTCTGAAACAGTACCATTAATTACTCTAAAACGGTAATTATTTCCAAAGGTTGCATTTGCAGGAATTGTCCATTGAAAATTAGTCACATTTGCAGGAACAGATCCAATTTGTGCCCATGGTAAAGTTCCTGTTGGAGACATCTCAATGATAGTTGTTCCGCTTAATCCATTTGCTGTCCATAGAATGTCAAGAGGAGAATTTCTGCAATATTTAGCTGTATTATTTTGAGAATTAATAACGATGGAAGCACTGGCTTG
>JALRHN010000070.1 GCA_023259575.1 Candidatus Kapaibacterium sp.
CTCGATTATTTATGCCTGCATCTCATTTTGGCCTAAAACGTGCACCAAGTGATAAAGAACTTACTGATGCAGTTGGCACTACAATACCTGTTCAGATCATCGAGATTCAAAAAGATGAAAATGGACGCAGAACCGTAGTGGCAAGCAGAAGAAAATTATTAAGAGATTCATTCTTTGGCTCAATAAAAGAAGGCGATATTGTTGAAGGAACAGTATCTTCACTTACTACTTTCGGAATCTTTGTTGATATTAACGGTGTGGAAGGCATGGTGCATATTAGCCGTATGGCTTCTTATCGTATAGCTGATCCATCAGTATTATTCAAAAAAGGCGATCTAGTAAAAGCAACTGTTTCTGGTATCGATTCTGAAAAAGGACGTTTAGCATTAAGCACCAAAGACTTTGTTACTTCCCCATGGGATTCAGTAGAAACTAAATATCCTACAGGTACAGTTGTTAAAGGTACAGTAAAACGATTTACTGATTTTGGAACTTATGTTGAGATTGAACCAGGATTAGAAGGATTATTAAGAAATGCTGACCTTGTATGGGGTCGTAGAGGTGTTTCAGCACAAGATTTATTGAAAGAAGGTTCTGTTATCGATTTAGCAGTACTTAATTCTTCTGCTGAGAAAAAACGTATTGGTTTAAGCTTAAAGCATATGAAACCAAATCCTTGGAAAACAGTTCAAGAAACACATCCAGCTGGCTCTAATGTAACAGTAACAGTTTCTCAAGTAAATCCAAATGGATTATTGGTAAATATTAATGAAGATTTTGACGGTTTTGTACCTCGTTCAAAAGTTCGTAATGTACCAGGAAAGAATGCATTTGCAGTTGGTGATTCATTCGAAGCAACAATTGTAGATTCCAATGGAGATACAGAATCATTAGTTTTAGCTCCGCAATATACCGATGAAGAATTAGCATCTATTCCTCAACGCAATCAAAATAGTGGACAAAGATCACCACGTGACAATCGTAGTGGCGACCCACAGGTAAGTTTACCTGAAACTCCTACTATTACAATTATGGATATGCTTTCTGAAGCTCAAAAAAGCAATTTGAAAAGCAATTAATAGAATTAAGCACAGTATTAAGGTCGTCAAATGTACTATTTGACGGCCTTTTTTGTTGATTGAATGTAGATAATGTAATTTTGAATCAATTATTCATCTCTACAAGATTACTATATGTTTACATGGAAAACGATGTTGTACTGTATACTAAGCATTAGTGCAAGTATTACATTATTTTCACAAGTAGATATATATGCATATTCGATTAAAGACTCTTCTCAAACAATTATTAAAAAGAAGAAAATTTATTCTCCAGTACAAACGATTACAGGGGACACAATTGACATAGATTCTGTCAAAAAAGATATACAAATCGTTCCTGGTTCTTCAAGTAAATATACCGCAGATCAAGACTCTGCATATTATAGGATGCTACGATTAGGGATTCCTCCTGGAACATTAGCACAATTACATTCCAAAATCATAGCTTTTGGCCTCAAACAAAGATTAGCAGAAGCTAAAGAAAATCCATTTGAAATCGTATTAAGAAATATGGATTTACCTGCAGAATATTATCTGCCAAGAGGTTCAGAAATTGTACAAAGACAAGAAATGATAGCTAGATCGCAACAAATTCCTACTGGAAGGCCAAGTACAATAGGAGCTGGAGTACAAATCCCACTATCATCGATCGGTGCATTTTTAGGCATTACCGAAGATGTTTCTCCAATAATTACATATGCAGTTGAATATTCAATGTATGTAAAAGTTGTAGTGTATTCTACAGCTGCAAAAGAAATTGCAATAGTGTTTCAAGGACAACAAGTACCTGGGAAATATCAATTAGCATGGAATGGAAGAGATGACAAAGGTAGGCCAATGCCTGCAGGTGACTATGTGGCCGAAGTAAGATTAGGTAATGATAAATTTGTTAGAAAAAGAATTACTGTGCCATAAATAATTTCATCTAACAAGTACAAATGGTAATGCATCATATCCATAATCAGTTATAAACTTTACCATATAAGTTCCAGATGATAATCCATCAAATGAAATTCTTTCGGAAGTATACACACCGGCATTTTTTTCACCGATTGATACTCTTTTTAACAATTTACCAAGCATATCATACACTTCAAATTCAATATTAGTTCTTGCTGATACTTGAAAATCTATATAAATAGCTTGATCCCTTCCAATCAATATCTCTTTTAACTGGGTATTTCTGGGCGTTTGATTCCATATGAATCCTGAACCAATATTATTAACAGCAGCATATGCCCTACTAGATTCCATCTTTTTATCTAAATCTTGTTCATTTGCACCAACAAAAACAGCAAAAACAAACTTTTTTGATTCATCAGCATATAATCGCTGGGGTCCACCAGAAATTACCATCGAAACATCTGTAGGACGAGAGAATGCTCTAGTTAATCCGCCCGACATTGCACGCCATTTCTCATTTCTAGAAAATCCATCATAAATATTAATATATCCTCCCCCACCATCATTATCGATAGAGCAATAATTTAAGGATTGTCCAGTTAGTAAAGCTACACCAGTATATGGCAATTTGTCTAAAACAGAATTATAGCAAAACCCATAACCTTTCAATTGATTAAATCCACAAATATTATTTTGTCCAGCTGGCCCAATATCCCAATCAAAGTAAAGGCCTGCAAATACAGAATCATAGTTTATGCCTGAATTATTTGTTATTTCATATGAAAATATGAGTATATCTTTAAGTGAATCATCATTGCTTTGATATACTTTTTGATCTACAGTAAAGCCAGCCTGATCTGCTTTATATTCATCTTTAAAAGTTATATGTGCTTCTAGGTCTGATATAATTCCTGGAATAGATATATTGATAGGATCTTTTATTATCCAGGATTGATCTTGTGCGTCTCCAGAAGCGTCTCTTGCAATATTGCTTAATCTATTAGGTGATACTCCAGCCATAAAAGCACCTTCGAATAGCACAGAATATGGATCATAAGATGTACTTAATCCTTGTCCTTGAGTATTTGAAGGATAATCATTGTAACCAATATTTCCTTGGCTATTAATTGTTACAGTAATATCGTTTTCAGCTAGCGTTCTATAAGTAGGATTGATTACTAATTGAACCGCATCTCTTGCAATCAAAGATGAAGCGCTATATATATCTAAATGAATAAGTAATGGATGATTATAAGGTGGATTATCAGGCAAATTAAAAGATATTGGAATTGGCAAAGAGTATATTGTAGAAGGCTGCAAAGTACCAGCATATAGTGTATCTTTCTTAAACACTATATTCACATTGGAGTCTAAACATGAGGCGATGATAAATGCTGAATCAACAGTTTCTAATACATTTTTGATTGATAAAGAAATATCTATTGATTCACCTGGAGTATACATATCATCAGCAGTTTCATCAGTAATTTGTTTTTGAATAATAGCAATATATTGAGGATTTTTCTTTGAAATCGCAGCCATACAATCAACCTGGCCGAATCCTATTTTTCTAGCATATAAAGTATTAATACTGTCTATATTTTTTGCAGATGAAATGATGCGTGCTGCAATTTGCTGGGCATCTGCATTAGGAAATATTGAAGCAATGAGGGCTGCAGTTCCTGTGATAATTGGGGCAGACATAGATGTTCCACTTGAATATCCATATGTATTGCCTTTTAGAGTCGAAAATATTGAAGACCCAGGAGCTGAAATATCAACACTTGGTGAAAAATTAGAATAAGAGGCTTTGGTGGCATCATAATAAACAGATGCAACAGATAAAACATTTGGGTAAGATGCAGGGTAAAATGACGTTTCTTTGCCATCATTGCCAGCACCAGCGATAATCAAACAACCATATTGTTGTGCATTTGCTACAATTTCAGCTTCTGCAATTGATGGAGAAGGGCTTCCCCAGCTACAATTAATTATCTTTGCCCCCATTGCAGCAGCATATAATAAACCTTCATAACTGTTTTCTACAGTTAAACTTGTAGAATCATCTTTACTTACCTTTACGGGAAGAATTTTTACTCTTCTAGCAATTCCAGCAATTCCTTTTTCATTATTAGAAATTGCAGCAGCTATTCCTGCCACATGAGTACCATGAAAGTGTCCAGGAAATGGACTATTATCTCCAGAAACAATATTGGTGCTACTTGCAAAGTCCCATCCACTCCAATCATCTATAAAGCCATTCATATCATCATCAATACCATTTGCCCTTTTTGAGTTACCTTTTTGATCTATTCCATCTTCTCCAGAGTTAATATATAAAGCTGATGATAAATCTTCATGATTTGTATCAATCCCAGTATCTACAATTGAAATTAAAATACTATCTTTTCTTGTTGACGATTCATAGTAGTCCCAGGCTTCGAATGCATGAATCTGATTAAGATAATTCTGCATTGAAATCATTGGATCATTAGGCGCAGCATTAAAAGTATGAATAGGCTTTGGTTCTGCATATTCAATAAACGAATAAGAACTTATTTTTTTTGAGGCAATTTCAGGAGATATATCAGCATTATATTCAATAATTGCTAATGATTCTAATTGTAGTACCGATAAACTAATATCTTTTAATTTGCTATTGTTACTTGGTGCTGACATCAATAAATCGAGTATTTGGCTTCTAAGCATTGGCCTAGAATTATGATTTCCAAGTGTTGATACTAAGGACTGAATAGTTCCCCTTCTTTCATTGTTTTTCCACTGAATATACTCTTGAGATTGAGCAGTAAATTTAACAATCAAACTGTGTTGGCCAGCATAGAGAGAATTGAGACATCCACCACCTATAATAAGACATCCTAAACAAGTAATAACAAAAGTATATGCATTCAAAAATATCATCATAGTACTCTCTACTATATTGTTGAAGGAATTTCAATAGCAAATGTAGTTCCTTTACCAGGCGAACTATCTTTGACATAAATTCTTCCTGCATGATATTTTTCAATAATTCTTTTAGATAGAGATAAACCAAGACCCCATCCTCTTTTTTTGGTAGTAAATCCAGGCAAGAAGATTTGTCTTTTTACATGCGTAGACATCCCTTTTCCATTATCTTTAACTGTAATAAGAACTCTATCTTTAGAAATTAATTTCATATGTACAGATATAATTCCATGCGGATTATCAATTGATTCAACACCATTTTTCAACAAGTTTTCTATTACCCATTCGAATAATTCTCCATTAGCATTCACATAGATATCATCAAGAAGATTTCTTTCTATTTGCACTTTTCTGCCTAAATGGGGCACCCTTTTTTCAAAATACATACATACTTTTTCAATAAGCTCAGACACATTTTCTCTGTGCTTTACAGGCTCTGAGCCTATTTTTGAAAATCTATTTGCTATAGTATTAAGTCTATATAAATCATGTTCCATTTCTTTCGCTGTTTCACAAACAGCTTGGGAATCATTACTATTAATTCTTAAAATTTCCAGCCAACCCAATAAGCTAGACAAAGGAGTTCCAAGCTGATGAGCTGCTTCTTTTGCCATTCCAACCCATACATTAGATTCTTCGGTACGCCTTAGATAACTAAAAGCTATATATCCTATAAAAATGAATGCAGAAACAATAATGATTTCAATATATGGCAACCATTGCATCTGGCGTATCAATGATGAATTTGTATAATAAATCATTCCCAAAACCATACCCTCTTCATCTTTTATTTGAATTGGAGGATATGAAGAACTCATCGTTTTTAGTAATTCTACAATCTTTTTTTCTTGAATTTTAACTCTTGATGGGGCTAAAGAGGTATCAACATCAACATTCAATGTAAATTGTGAGAATGGTCTATTAGGATTCCCTTCTGCGTCTGTAAAAACAACTGGAAAAGAAATGGTAGGAATAATTCTATCTAATAGAAATAAAAAGTCATCTGCATTTGCATTAACATCAGATAAATAATGCTTATAAATATCCGCATAAAAAGTAACAACTCTCTTTTCCCTCTCGATAAGCTCATGTGCTAATTTTTGAGTATACAGCAAAACACTTACAACCATAGCAAAAGCAAAAAATGCTAAGAACACTTTGATTTGCCATTTTGTAAGTGAGCGACGAATTATTTTAGCATAGATATTTTTCATGCTTAGATTCGTTTATCCTGTAATCTGATGAGGGAGTGATAATACGAAATTGACAATATATCATTGTGCATATATGTATTATCTGCAATATGATAAAGGGTTTAGACGATTTTTACCCTTCCAAAGTTCAAAATGTAAAAACTCTCCATCTACTGATTGGGTAGTTTTACCAATTACAGAGCCTGTAGAGATCATTTGTCCTTTTTTCACAAAAGAATTTGAAAGATTTGCATAAACAGATCGATAAGAATTTCCATGATCTACAATCACCATTGAATTATATCCTGGCAACCAATGAACTAAAGATACTTTTCCAGAAGCTGCGCATAATGCTGAACTTCCCTCGGAACATGCAATATCTAAACCTGGATTATCCATAACAGTATTTGTAACTGAATTACGGTATTGTCCAAAAGACCTTAAAATTTTCCTTGCATTGGTAGGCCATTTAAATATGCCTGAAAAATGCATATCTGTTTCATGCACATCATTCTTAATTGCTATGTCTTTTTGTATTACACTGTTAGATACCTTTTCAGGAATTGCCTTATACTTTTTCTCCACAATTTCTTTTGTAGATTTATCTTTTCTCAGTTCACTAGTATTATTTTTTACATATGAATCTTGTTTTTTGCTTTCTTGATGAACAAGCGATGAGATCATCCCAGCAATTTGTTGAGCACTTTTTTGTTTCTTCTCTAATTCTTTTAATACCATTGCTTTATCTAATCTTACCTGACTCAATGTCAGCTTTTGTGCATTCATAGTTTTTTGTAAAAACTGTTGCTCTTTTTCTTTCTCTTTTAAGATTTTTTCTTGAAGTGAAGAATACTGAGATAATTGTGCTTGTTGATAAGAAAGTGCCCCTTGAACTTTTGATATTTCTGTTAGATATGCAGTTAATTTTTTGTGTAATAATTGCATGTATGAAGGCAATCTTTGTAAAATTCCTGATGATGGGCTAGTTGTTCCAGGCAAGATATCATTGCTAGATTGAGCACCAGAAATATGTTGTTTGCTAAGATTCATATATATCTTAGCAAGATTTGCATATTCAGATTTTGTAGCTAATAATTTTTCTTTAAGCGAAGATTCTGTCTTTTGAATAACACTCAAGGTATCTTGAATTTTAGAAACTTCTCCAGCGAGTTTTCCAACTTTTTGAGAAATTATGACTTTCTTTTTTTGCGTTTCTTGTAAAGTAGAAATTGTTGTTTGCTCTTTTACATTTAATCGCTGAACTTTTTGTTTTGCCTTTGCAATTTCTTCATGTAATGTTTGAAGTTTAGTTTTACTATGTTGAACAGAATATTTTTTTTCAGATTGGACAGAACTTTTCCTCCCCGACTTCTTTTTAGTCACGATGTGGTGTTTTGTGCGTGCATTTTTTGTTGAAAAAGCAAAAGAATTTGCATTAAAACAACAAAAA
Organism: Candidatus Kapaibacterium sp.; assembly: GCA_023259575.1. Taxonomy (GTDB): domain Bacteria; phylum Bacteroidota; class Ignavibacteria; order Kapaibacteriales; family UBA961; genus UBA961. Next base: position 7,575 of record JALRHN010000070.1, read on the forward strand.
ACAAGAATCAGAAAAGCTGCACATAAAGAATTACTTCTATTATTAGTATTCCTCTGTAGAGGCCCGCTGAATAGAAGCACCCAATTGCTGAAACTTCTTTTCAATTTGTTCATATCCACGATCAATATGATAAACTCTTAATACTTCTGTATTACCATTTGCAATAAGTCCAGATAGTAATAATGATGCACTTGCTCTTAAGTCAGAAGACATAACAGTTGCACCAGTTAATGGTTTTCCACCAAATACGATAGCAGAATTTTCTGCCATCTCTATTGATGCTCCTAATCTTTGTAACTCTGGAACATGATGAAATCTTGTTGGATAGATAGTATCAGTTATTCTACTTGCTCCTTGAGCACACATCATAAATGCTATCCATTGTGCTTGAGCATCTGTAGGAAATCCGGGATAAGGAGCTGTAGTGATATCTGTAGGTTTTGGCAAACCAGTCATTTCAACTGATATTGTATTGCCATTAACATCAATACTTACACCTGCCTCTTCTAATTTAGAAATAACAGCAGTTAGATGATATGGATTAACATTTTCTAGAATAGCTTTGCCTTGAGTCATAGCTATACCAATCAAAAAAGTAGCTGCTTCAATTCTATCAGAAATATTCTCAAAATCAACTGCTTTAAGCTCAGAAACACCCTCTATTTCTAAGGTAGTGGTTCCTATACCGTCTATTTTAGCTCCCATTTTAACAAGCATTTTAGCAAGAGCAGTTATCTCTGGCTCTTGTGCTGCATTACTCATTATAGTAGTTCCCTTTGCCATAACTGCGGCAGTAAGAACATTTTCTGTAGCTCCAACACTAGAAATATCGAAATGGATACGATTCCCTTTAAGTTCTTTTGCCTTAGCATAGATATAACCGTTTTCAATTGTTATTTCTGCTCCTAATTTTTCAAAACCTTTTAGATGCAAATCTACAGGCCTTGGGCCAAAGGCGCAACCACCTGGCAAAGACACTTTAGCTTGACCATATCTAGCTAATAAAGGCCCAAGCACATTTATGGAGGCTCGCATCTGTTTAACATATTCATATGGAGCTTCAAAAGAATTTACAGCTGTAGAATCAATAAAAAGCTCATTATCATTTAATTCACTATGAGCACCCATTGCTCCTAGTAGCCTAGTCATTGTCCAAACATCTTTAATTCTAGGGGTATTTGTAAAACGATAAATTCCTGGTGCTAAAAGCACAGTAGGAATTAAAGCCAAAGAAGCATTCTTGGCACCTGATATTTGTACGGTACCACTTAGGCGTTGTCCGCCTTCAATTATTAATTTGTCCATTGTTCATGCTGCAAAACCATGAGTAAATACGTGCTTAACACGCGGGGGGCAACACAAAAGTAAGATAAAGTGTTGAAAGCACAAATACATAGTATGTGTTTTTCTAACTTTAGCTGTGTTTTTTGTATTTTTGCGCTGTATTTTTATCAAAATAGTATAATTAATCTAATTCTATTAATAATGAAAAACTCTTCACATATAGATTCAGCATCAATTGAACGCATAGCAGAACTTTCTAAACTTTCTTTGTCTGCCGAACAAAAAGATGATATTATTAATCAATTAACAAATATCATCTCTTCTATAGATGTGATTAACTCATTAGAATTAGATGAAATTGAACCATTAGAACATATCGTAGATCTTCCTGACATTTTTAGGGAAGATTGTATTAAAGATTCTCTTTCAATTCAAGATACTCTTATGAATGCTCCTCAAAAAAATGAGACATTTTTTAAGGTTCCAAAAGTGTTAGAATAAGATTTTATTTATTTTTTTCAACTATGTACAATACTTTGACTTGCCATTCGTTGTGGCGGATCTAAAATTTTGAACTACAAACTCAGATTGACAAATATCAGGTGCCCTGAATGAGGATTACGAAACAGTATACAAATCGCGAAAGCCAGTCTCTTGATAAATATTTACAAGAGATTGGAAGAGTTGAACTTCTAACGGGCGATGATGAAATAGATTTAGCCCGATTAATTAGAAAAGGCGGTTTTGATGGAGAATTAGCCCTAGAGCGTTTGGTAAAAGCCAATCTACGTTTTGTGGTGAGCGTTGCTAAGCAATATCAAAATCAAGGTTTATCACTTGGCGATTTAATCAATGAAGGAAATTTAGGATTGATTAAAGCTGCAAAGCGTTTTGATGAAACTCGTGGATTTAAGTTTATTTCTTATGCTGTATGGTGGATTAGACAATCTATCTTACAAGCTTTAGCAGAACAATCTAGAATTGTTAGGCTTCCATTAAATCGCGTAGGTGCGCTTAATAAAATTGGTAAAAAGTTCAGTGAATTAGAACAAGCCTTTGAACGCGAACCTACCGCTGCAGAATTAGCTGAACAACTAGATATGAGTGTTGCGGAAATTTCAGAGACGATTAAAATTTCTGGTAGACATTTATCTGTTGATGCCCCATTTGTTCAAGGTGAAGACAATAGGCTTTTGGATATTCTTCCAAATGATCAACAACCACCACCAGATGCTGAATTAATGCGTGAGTCTTTGCGTGTAGAGGTTCAGCAAGTTTTAACTACTCTATCGTCAAGAGAAGCCGAAGTAATTAAATTGTATTTTGGTCTTGACGGAGTATGCTTAACTCTAGAAGAAATTGGTGAGAAATTTAATCTTACAAGAGAACGTGTTAGACAAATTAAAGAAAAAGCAATTCG
>JALRHN010000071.1 GCA_023259575.1 Candidatus Kapaibacterium sp.
AATGCAAATGTTACGATACGTCAGGCAACGGCATTAAATCCAGCAGCAGCATATTCTTATGATAATAATTTTGCAAATCAATTAACCTTGAAGCCAGATGAAGAAGGCTGGTATCCAGCAGCATTTTCACCAGCAATCCCAGGTGGCGATACATTAAGGATTAAGTTTGAGACAATCGACGGAACATTTACAGAGACAGATCCACCATTACGTGGTGCAGGTATAGTTGGTCATTTAGCAACTCAGAATTATGACTTTGACACAACATTTGTTCAAGGCATTGTAAAACCAGTGAATAAGAAGACAGTTATTATCGAGAATGTAGGAACAAAAGTAAATGGAGCAGACTTCTCTGATAATGTCCTTATTGATAGTATCATCATAACAAATGCTGGAGCAATAGCAGATAAGATAACAGGTAATGTATATGGTACAAGTGGATTCCGCTTTGACTATTCAGCAATGAAATTACCAGTAACCTTAAAGCCAGGCGATAAATTATCAATCCCAGCAGAATTCCAGGCCCAGAAGCCAGGTATTGTGATGGAATCAATCAGCACACAAAGTGATGCAGATAATGTAGTACAGAGTGACTGGACAGGCTTTGGCGTTGATCCATTTAAACCAGATCCACGTATCGTATTAGTTGGTGGTAAGGTAGATAATATCTGTATAGGAAGTCAAGGTACAATCTTGGCCTCAGTACAGAATACAGGAAATGTTAAGTTTCCGATATTGAATGCATTTATAGAGCCAGCTAGTCAAGAATTCCAAATAGATCCGAATTCATTAACAGCATTAAAAGCGACATCATTAGATCTAGCAGAAACACGTTCAATATCAATTTTGTTTAGTCCATTAGCCCCAGTAGGAGTAAAGACAGCAACATTGGCATTGATTGGGCCAACAGATCAGGACACAACACGTGTTATCGTTACAGGTACAGCAGTAGATTATTCTTATACAGTAGTAACCAAAGGCGCAACAGGCGTAAAGATTGGATCAAGTACAGATATTGTCTTATCATTACAAACAGCCCCTGATGCGAATGCAAATTTACAATCAATGCGTTTTGTGGTAGATTTTGATAGCAAGGTATTTTCACCAGTGGTTAATAATATCAAGACATCTGGTAATTATGCAGGCGCAGGTTATAGTATAGGAAATGCATCGATAGTATCTCCAGGCAAGCTTCAATTTGATGTGATAGCATTAAATACAAAGATTGACAAGAGTGGCGATATTGTAACGATACCAATGAATGTGTATTTACCAGTAGATGGTAAGAAGGAATTTGATGTTATATCAACAATAACAACATCAAATCCATGTGTGAATATTAAGCCAGTGCCAGGAAAGATAGAAATCGATCCAACATGTGCGTATTCATTACGTGGCGTAGATAGTAAAGGTCAAGCATTTTCATTGCAAAGTGTGAGCCCAAATCCGATAGTAAATGGCATGGGCGAGCTTGTATTTTCAGTAGGCTTTAAAGTGCAGACAGAGATATCATTGTATACAATGACAGGCGAGAGAGTAGCGATCATCAATGATGGCGTCTTAGAAGCAGGTGTGTATACAGCACAGGTACCATTTGCGAATATCCCATCAGGTAGTTATGTCGTTAAGATGGTAGCTGGACCATATATTGATCAGCAGCAGATATCAGTTACTAAATAATACAAGTAACAGAATACATGAAAGGGTAGAAGGTTTTCCTTCTACCCTTTTTTTTTGTCAAAATGAAAAAGAGATGCAACAATGAGCGATTGTAATCGTTATAGACAAACACTTTGAAATATACATGTATTTACTAATCTTCTAAAAGGTTTACAATGCTAAAAAGACCTCTTGTCTCGGCTGTTATTTTAATAGGCGTTGGCATTATCTTTGGTATTGCCTTGGTATCAAGTATTACTACAGGCGGAATTTCATCAGTTTTTGCAGCTAATAAGGAAATTGGAGCTAAGACAGCTCCGGTAAATCTAAGTTCGCAAGTTCAAGCAATTAACGAGGCATTTGCTAATGCAAGTAAAGCTGTTAATGCAACAGTTGTTAATATTAATGTAATTACTGAAACTAAAGTTAGCAATAATAGAATGCAAGATTTATTTAGGTTTTTTGGAAGCCCAAATGAAATCCCAAATGATGAAGATAAAAGTGAACCAGAAACACAGAGATCCGAAGGGGCTGGTTCTGGAGTAATTGTTTCAGAAGATGGTTATATAATTACTAATAATCATGTAGTTGCTGACGCAAAAGAAGATGGAATCAAAGTAATTCTATCCGATAGAAAAGAATACAAAGCAAAATTGATAGGAAGAGATCCACTAACCGATATTGCCGTCATTAAAATTGAGGCGCAAGATTTACCTGTTGCACATATTAGCAATAGTGACGATGTACTTATTGGCGAGATGGTAATTGCAGTAGGAAATCCATTAGGATTAAATTCAACAGTTACATCTGGAATAGTAAGTGCTATTGGAAGAGGAGCATTAGGATTAAATAGAGATAAATATGCAGTTGAAAATTTTATTCAAACTGATGCTGCAATCAATCCAGGAAATAGTGGTGGTGGATTGTTTAATCTTAAAGGAAGTTTGATTGGAATTAATACTGCAATTGCATCAAGAACAGGATATTTTTCTGGATATGGCTTTGCAATTCCAGCAAATCTAGTTCGTGCTGTTGCAATGGATTTAATCGAAGATGGGAAAGTTGATAGAGGCTATATAGGAATCTCATTAAGACCAATCGATGAAGTATCATCTAAATCATTAAAACTAGAGAAAGTTGCAGGTGCTTTAGTAGATGATGTTCTTAAAGATAGTCCGGCAGAAAAAGCAGGCATAGAGGCAGGTGATGTAATTCTTGAATTAGATGGAAAGCCTATAAATTCTTCAAATGATTTACAAAGTTATGTCGCTCAAAAAAGAGCTGGAGATAAAGTTAATTTAAAACTTTGGCGAGATGGTAAATCACTTAATAAATCTGTGACACTAAAACGTAGAGATAAAGATGATATAGCATCAGCAGATGATACAGATTCTGATTCAAATTCATCTGCAGAAGAATCAACCAATAAACCAGTAAGCTTTAAAGAACTTGGATTTAGTGTAGGACCGATAACAGAAAAAGTTAAAAAAGAAATGGAAATTGAGACTGGAGTATTGATAACAAAAGTTGATACTTATAGTCCAGCTGCCGAACGTGGCATCTTTCCTAATGGAATAATCGTAAAAGCTGATAAACAACAATTGAATTCAACTGGACAATTAAAAAAGATGGTTGAATCAAGAAAAGGTGATGTAATCAGATTGCAGATTAAATATAAAGAAGGAACAAGATTGGTATTTATGGAAGTACCAAAAGATAAAAGCTAAGTTTGGTTATTTGAAATAGATACACTAAATTTGCCGTCCCTATTTACACTAATTGGAAATAAAAGTACTATGAGTACATATATTGTTAATCCCGTAGAAGTACGGATGAAAGAGTCTTCAAAAGGCAGTATTTATCAATCTATCGTGGCGATGGGATTGCGTGCACGTCAAGTAAATGATCAAATCAAGACACAATTGACAGCTCGCATGGAAAATGTTGAGACTGATGCTGATGAATCAGAAGGCCCTAATTTTGATAAATTAGCTATTAGTAGAGAATTTGATGTTCTTCCAAAACCAATTTTTATTGCTATGAAAGAAACAATGGACGGAAAACTCACATTTCGTATGAATGACGATAAATAATTTATAGAAGTATAGTGAATTATAATAAGCCATCGAATGCTATTAGCTCGATGGCTTTTTATTTAATATGTAAAGTATAGATTTGTTAATTGGTACATAGAAATGACATTATATCAAAAGAAAATAGTACTTGGAATAAGTGGAAGTATTGCAGCTTATAAAGCCCCTATGATTGTACGAGAACTAATAAAAAGGGGTGCAGAAGTGCGTGTTGTTATGACGCCTTCAGCAGAGAAGTTTGTTTCTAAAACAGTACTAATGAATCTCTCCAAATATCCAGTTGCAATAGAAATGTTTGAAGATGACATACAATCAGGTGGGTCTTGGCATATTCATCTTGCTCATTGGTGCGATGCAATGCTTATAGCTCCATGTTCGGCAACTACTCTTGCAAGATTAGCTACTGGATTTTATGATACTGCTCTATCCATTGTTGCTTGTGCCGTTCCTAAACATATTCCTCTTATTATTGCTCCTGCAATGGATAGTGATATGTGGATGCATCCAGCTGTTTTAAGAAATGTACAAAAAATTGAAGAAGATGGGGCAATTATAATTCCTCCAGAAGTTGGAGAATTAGCATCGGGAATTATAGGCCAAGGACGATTGCCAGAGATCGAATTATTGCTTGAATATGTTGAACATGCTCTGTCTATTTCTAATTCACGTGCATATTCGCCAGATATATCTCAATCAGGAAATAATAAACCAATTTCAATAGTATCTAAAGATCATATTGCAGATACACTGTTGCATACAGATATACATTTAGATTCAGAAAAAAAAATACAGCCACAAATATTATATGGAAAGAATATACTTATTACCGCAGGCCCAACAATTGAAAAAATTGATGATGTGCGATTTATAAGTAACTTTTCTTCTGGAAAAATGGGGTATGCGCTAGCAGAACAAGCAGCTGCAATGGGTGCTTTAGTTACATTGATTACAGGTCCAGTACACTTATCGAAGCCAAAAGGATCAATAAAAAGAATTTTTGTTGAATCTGCTCAGCAAATGTATGATAAAACAGTTGCATGTTTTCAACAGATGGATATTGCAATATTATGTGCAGCAGTAGCAGATTATACTCCTAAACAACACATTTCAGGTAAGTTAAAAAAAGGAGAATTAGGAGAAAATATGGTAATAGAGTTAATCAAAACTCCAGATATTTTATCTTCTATTGGCAAGAGTAAAACATCTCAGCAATATGTTGTAGGATTTGCATTAGAATCAGAAAATGAAATACAATATGGAAAAGAAAAGTTGGATAAAAAGAATGCAGATATGATTATTGTAAATTCGATTCAAGCTCCAGACAGTGGGTTTCAAGGAGATAATAATACTATTACAATACTAGCAAAAGATGGAAGAGAAATCTCATATCCTGCTATGACAAAACATGATTGTGCAAATGCAATTTTATATTCAATTGGAGCAATGATTAATCAATAATGAAATCTATGCACGAACATATTATTCGTTTACATGTAAAAAAAATAGCAGATCTATTATCAAAGTTTCAGTTTACATGTACTATAGATGAACAAAGTTGGCAAGAATATTCTGTCAAATTAATGTTCTTAGACAAAAATGAACAACTTGGGCATGCTCGATTATATTATGCACCATCAAAGAAGTCATTTCGCTTCGATGCACGATATATTCATAATGAAGATATCTTGGGGCTAATCGGTGGCACTACTCAAAAATCTGTTTCTGAAAAAAAGAAGGAACATTCAGAGAAATATTCACATCATACAGGACTATCTGCATATGTAGATGGATCGTATATTAAGGGAAAGATAGGATTTGGTTTTGTAATATTATTAGATAATGATAAAGTTTTTGAAGATCAAGGAAAAGTATCGAATCCTGAATATCAAGATGCCAGACAAGTAGCTGGAGAATTAACTGCAGTCGGTAAAGTGATTCAATGGTGCATAACACATAATCATACATCAATTACTATTTATTATGATTATGCTGGAATTGAAGCATGGGTTACAGGTACTTGGCGGGCAAAACAACCGCTAACTCAGCGCTATGCTGCATTTGTTAAAAATTCAGGAATAATTGTGCATTGGAAGAAAGTTGTAGCACATACGGGAAATTATTGGAATGATTATGTAGATGAGCTAGCGAAGAAAGGAACGCAATAAAAAATGGATATATGAAACACATATATCCATTTTTTTTGAAAAACAGATATTGCTAAATATGAGTAGAAATATATTCTTTAACTCTAGAAATATTAATTCTTTCTTGCTGCATAGTATCACGATTTCTAATTGTGACGGCTTGATCAATGATTGTATCATTATCAATAGTAATACAAAAGGGAGTGCCAATTTCATCTTGGCGACGATATCTTTTACCAATTGAACCAGATTCATCCATTTGAACTCGCCAGGTTTTTTGCAATTCGCGATATAATGGCTCTGCAATGTCTGGTAAACCATCTTTGCTTGTTAAAGGGAATACAGCAGCTTTTACAGGTGCTAATGAAGGATGAAATCTTAAAACAGATCGTTTTTCAGAATTACCATTTTCTGCCATAACTTCTTCTTCGGCAAATGCATTGCATAAAAATGCCATAAAAGATCTAGATGCACCAACGGATGTTTCTATAACATAAGGAGTATAACGTTCTTTAGTAACTGTATCAACATATTCCTGTTTTTTACCAGAAAATTCTTGATGATTTTTAAGGTCAAAATCAGTTCTAGAATGAATCCCCTCTATTTCTCCCCAACCAAATGGGAAAAGAAATTCAATATCAGTTGCAGCAGATGCATAATGAGCTAATTTTTCATGTGGTTTAGCCCTTAAGACAGAAGAATTCATTCCTAAATTAATAAACCAATTCCAGCGTTGTTCAAACCAATAGTCGAACCATTCTCTTTCTGTTCCAGGTTTAACAAAATACTGCATTTCCATTTGTTCGAATTCTCTTGTTCTAAACAAGAAATTTTTAGTGTTTATTTCATTCCTGAAAGCTTTGCCAATTTGTGCAATGCCAAATGGAGGCTTTTGACGAGTAGAATCCAAAACATTCTTAAAATTAACAAAAATACCTTGTGCAGTTTCAGGTCTTAGATATACAGTATTTGAAATGTCTTCTACAGGGCCAACAAACGTTTTAAACATCAGATTAAAATATCGAACTTCTGTCCAATCAGTTGTGCCACTTACTGGGTCTGGAATCTGCTCATCAATAATGATAGAATGAAAGTCAGAAGGTTGTTCTGCAGCATTAAGCCTAGATTCAATAGCAGCAGCAAGATCATTCTTGCCTTTTTTTTGCAACTTCTGAATATAATCTTCAATTAACGTATCTGCGCGATGCCTAGCTTTGCTTACTTTATTGTCAATCATTGGGTCTGTAAATTGTCCAATATGTCCAGAAGCTTCCCAGGTTTTTGGATGCATCAAAATAGAAGCATCTAATCCCTCGATATCATCTCTATAAGTCATAGATTTCCACCATGCTTCTTTTACATTGCGAAGCAATTCAACACCTAATGGACCATAATCCCAGCAGCCATTTAAGCCACCATAAATTTCTGAAGATTGAAATACGAAACCTCTTCTTTTGCTTAGGGAAAGAAGTGAATCTAAAGGAGATGACATAGTAAAGCCTTTTTTGAGTTCTAATGATTGTACAAAAATACCTTAGTATACCATAATAGAAAACAATTCTCTTAGATTTTCATAAATACAGATGAGATCATTTACCTTGATATACCCTCTATATGGGCTTAATAGATTATTTTTGCTAAAAATACAGGTAAAAAAAGTAAAGCATATGCATAATCTAGTAGCAATAGTAGGCAGACCAAATGTTGGTAAATCAACATTATTTAATAGAATTCTAGAACAGCGTGATGCAATTGTAGATGCCACATCTGGAGTTACTCGAGATAGACATTATGGCCAAGGTGAATGGAATGGCTTCGCTTTTATGTTAATCGACACAGGTGGAATTGTTCCCGAAAGCGATGAATTATTTGATAGGGCAATTCGTGAACAAGCTCATTTGGCCATAGACGAAGCACAATCAATTATTTTTGTGTGTGATGGACGCGATGGACTCACTCCGGTAGATAAAGAAATCGCTACTACATTACGTCAAAGTGGTAAACATATAACACTTGCAATAAATAAATGTGATAATTCAGTTCAAGATGCTCAATTATTTGAATTCTTCACATTAGGATTGGGTGAACCTTTTGGAATTTCAGCCATGAATGGCAGAAGTACAGGAGATTTACTAGATTCTGTGGTTAAGCCATTACATAAAACAGATAATAGCATAGAAGATACTCGATTAAAAATTGCATTAGTAGGACGTCCTAATGTTGGAAAATCAAGCATAACTAATGCATTATTAGGTGTAGATAGAGCTATTGTATCACCAATTCCTGGTACCACCAGAGATGCAATAGATAGTACACTGAAATATCATAATGAAGAAATTGTATTAATTGATACTGCTGGTTTACGTAGAAGAAGCCAAATCAAAGAAAATATTGAGATGTATTCTACAATGAGAACCGCAAGAGCTATAGATAGATGTGATATTGCAGTAGTAGTGTTAGATGCAGAAAGAGGTTTAGAAGCCCAAGATAAAAGAATAATAAATGATGTAATAGATGCTAGGCGAGGCGTTATCATTGCCGTCAATAAATGGGATGCAATTGAAAAAGAAACTAATACTGCTTTAGAGTTTACTAGAAAAGTGCATAGCGAATTAAAAACTTTTGATTATGTACCAGTAGTGTATATCTCTGCACATACAAAGCAAAGACTCTCCAAGCTTATTGATATGGCAAAAGAAGTTCAACAAAGAAGAATATCCAGAATCACAACGTCAAAATTGAACGATATTTTACATGAAGAAATATCAAAAACTCCTCCACCAAATTATCGTGGACATGATCTCCGAATCAATTATATAACTCAAACTAAAGTTGCTCCACCTACTTTCGCGTTTTTTTGTAATCATCCTCAAGAATTACCTGATTCTTATAAAAGATTTTTAGAAAGAACACTTCGTAAACATCTTGATTTAGAGGGAGTTCCTATCTCATTTTTATTTAGGAAAAAAAATAAAAGAGAAGATGAACATTAAGGTTTTCTTCGTAAATTTCTCATGCTATTTTGTTTATAATTATCTATGAAATGATATGCAATACTTAATTACACATTTGTTTCTATTACTTCTAGTTTGTAGTACTTTGATTGCTGAAGATGGAAGAGTATATTCAATTCCTCTGAAAGTTTTAACATCAAAAACCCCGCAGCCATCCATTAAGCTTGTATGGACAGAAGATCCAACAGCAAAAAAGTATTCTGTGTTTCGCAAAGATCCTTCCGAAATTAGTTGGTTCGATCAAACTGCATGGGGAAAAGAAATTGCTGTATTACAGCCAAATGCAAATTCTTATACAGATAATGAAGTAGAAATTGGTAAAGAATATGAATATCAAATCATAAGAACTTCTGAATATGCAAAGATTACCACAATTAATCTTGGTAATGGAAATGATACGATTACTCAATATCTTGGTTTAGGATATGCTTTAGCGGGTATCGACATTCCGCCCGTTCAATATAGAGGTAAAGTTTTAATACTAGTAGATTCTACAATTGCTGATTCCTTGGCCTTAGAAATTGAAACATTAAAGCAAGATTTACTAAAAGAATCCTGGAATGTAGTAATCACTCAAGCACCTAGAACTCCCGTCTTTAATTCTGCAAGTGTTGATATAGTTAAAACAATTATTAAAGTAGAGTATGATAAGAATCCAGATGATCTAAAATCTGTACTTTTATTAGGTAGAATTGCTGTCCCATATTCCGGTGATTTATATCCAGATGGACATCCCGACCATAAAGGTGCTTGGCCTGCTGATGTTTTTTATGCTGATATTGATGGTACATGGACAGATGATAATGTGAATAGTGTAACCGCTTCTAGAATAGAAAATAAGAATGAACCTAATGATGGAAAATTTGATCAATCAGAATTGATGTCCGATATCAGGATTGCCGTTGGTAGAGTTGATTTTTATAAAATGAATGCATTCCCAGAATCAGAAATTCAATTGTTAAAGCGTTATCTAGACAAAAACCACAGGTTTAGATCTGGGCTAACTAAGCCTAAATATGCAGCAATTATCGATGATAATTTTAAAGCATATGGCGAAGGATTTTCTGGTACTCCGTATAGAGGATTTGGTCCATTATGTGGTCCCGAAAATATTAATGGTTCTGGTGATTTCTTTACTACAGATACTATAATGTTTGCTTATGGATGTGGAGCTGGAAGTTATAATAGTTGCAGCGGAGTTGGTGCAACTGCTGAATTTGCCTCTAAATCTGTCAATAGTGTTTTTTCAATGCTTTTTGGAAGCTATTTTGGAGATTGGGATTCAGAAAATAATGTGATGAGAGCATCATTAGCT
>JALRHN010000072.1 GCA_023259575.1 Candidatus Kapaibacterium sp.
GCCCCTAATGCCACAGAACTAGAATTAATTGGCCCCGAAGCTAATATTCTAGATTGTGATGTAATACCATTATTAACAAAGACAGCAGATTCTGGACTTACTATGGACTCTGTTTGAACAAAACTTGGAGAAATCGGGATTTTACATACCATTCCTGCAAAACCTCTCGCTATAAAATTCAAATTATCTATAATATTAAATCGAATATCTGGCTGAATATCTAGATAAGGAAGTGTTGCTTCTATTTGATTATCTGTAGTTACGGTAATCATTCCAGATTGATTGATATTCCTAACAGGAAATTCACTATTTGTGTTTAGCTTACCATTTCGATTATTCATGGTAAATCCAAGTGTAACTGCCATACTGTTTTGAACAGGCAGCTCTATGTGAAGCCCATAACCTAATCCAGTACCAGAACCACTAGTAAATTCAGAACATAGTGTAGATCCTTGAAATGCAGTAAACTTGGCAGAATAAGAATGCATCGAAAAATTCCCAATCGCATGAACAGCAAAAGATTCTAAGTTAAAGAATCTATACGTTTGCGAATGCACTGCTGTAGAAGCTATTATACAAAAGAGTATTACACTATAGAATAGATATTTCATCGGGATATTTTAGTAAATGGTAAGAGATGATAGTATGCAAATTTACATACTTTCAGTTAACTCAAATCTATTATTATTTAAGCTTTATGCAATTTTTGATCGCAAGGTGAATAATGTGATTTCTGGATTGATACCGATACGAATTGGAGGGCCTACTGTGCCAATTCCACGATTAACATATAAATACTGATGTCCTTCATTATATAATCCAGCCCAGCGTTTATATACAAATTGTGCAGGACTCAATTCTAGACCAGCAAGTTGTATTCCAATTTGTCCACCATGAGTATGGCCAGCTAACATTAAATCTATTGGCTTTTTACTAAGGATTTCAGCATCCCAAAAAGTAGGATCATGAGCAAGTAAAATTGTTGATGTATCTGTATGACACTTTGATATTGCTTTATCAATATTTGCAAAATGTTGATTAAATCCAGTATTGTCTGTTGCTGCAATATTCAAGAAAGCATTATGAACAGGAATATTAACAGAATCATTAACTAATAAGTGTATCCCTGTTTTAGATATGGTGTTTTTTAATAATGCATGTTGAAAATCTGTCATATAATGATCATGATTACCAAGTGATCCATATACGCCAAGTGGGGCAGACAATTGGGCTAATTCATTAAAAGTTACTGAAAGTTCATCTGGTTTAAAATTGACATAATCACCAGTGATTGTAATAATATCAGGCTTTAACTCTTGCAATATTCTTAATACTTCTTTCATTGGTTTATTATCAGGAAATGAACCAGAATGAATATCAGATAATTGAGCGATTGTTATTCCATCTAATGCAGCAGGTAATGAATTTAATAATAATTCTTCTCTATATACTCTAAAATCATACACAGTTCTAAAAAGGCCATCACCTGTTATGATAAATGGAATCGATGCAGCCGACCAACCAACTTTTGATAAAAATTCTCTTCTTGATCGAATAGGTATTTCAGATATTGATTCTGTGTTTTGTGTTATCTCTTCATGATTCTTAATAGAAGGAAAATACTTTTTATATAAAAATGTAAAAAGGTTAATGAGAGATCTACATATAAGAAAAAGTGCAATAGGTAATTTTGGTAAATACCAAAAAGAAACACATAATTGAACTATGAAACCAAGTTGTGAATAATTACCATATGTAAACCTTTCCCAAATAGCATATAATCCAGCTGAGAACATAAATCCAGCTATATATATGAAAGGTTGAATCAGCCATTTTTCTGACCATTCTTGTTTTCGTACAAAAGAAATCCAGGCTTTTATAACAACAATATCCAAAAGCGCCTGAAATCCCATTGTGAACAATAAGAAATATAGTATTCTGCTAGAATCTGTATGCATAATTATCTAATAGTTAATAAAAGTACTGCTATGACGCATACAACAGACATTTTGTTGATTAACTATCAAAAAGAAATGAGCAAATCATTTGTTCATGCCAATATGCACCATGATGTAGATATGTATCTGCAAATCCTAAATGTCCACCATGATTAGGATATAAAGTAGAAATATATGTATTGGAAATTGATGGAAAGCATAATTCACTCAAAAAGGGATCATCCTTTGCATTAATAATCAATGTTGGAATCACAATAAATTCAAGACGATATAAAGAAGAATTATATTCCCAATATTCCTGTGCACTCTTATATCCATGAGAAGGAGCAGTATAAAGAGAGTCGATATCAGTAAAATTCTTAACTCGTTTAATAATAGTAAAATCGATACCTCTCTCATCCAAAAATGTCTTTTTAAGAGCCATCTTTTTAATAAATGAATAGATAAAACGCTTCATATAAGGCTTTCTGCTGGGCTTTGCTAAAAGAAGCGCGCATGATTCTAGATGCATAGGAACAGAAACTGCAATTGCCTTTTTTATCTGTATTGTAGGATATTCACCTATTGTTTTCAATAATACATTACCCCCTAAACTATATCCAATTACACTTATTGATTTCCACTTTTGCGTACTAATTAAATAATCGATTGTTGTTATAAGATCTTCGCTAATACCACTATGATATGCTTTGTATACATTATTTGTTTCGCCACTACATCCTCTAAAATTTAACACAGCTATATCAGTTTTATGAGATTTCAAAGCATGAACTAAATGCATGATATTCATTGCATAAGAATGAGATTCTAAGCCATGTAATATCAGAACTAAAGAGTCTGATTGAGAGTCTACAAAATCTATATCTAAAAAATCATTATCAGGAGTATTTATTCTGATTCTCTGAGTATATGAGATTGTCTTTTTTTTTCTAAAAATAAATGGATAGATAGTTTGAATATGACCATTTTTAAGGAATAAAGCAGGGGAGAATGATTGCATAGAAAAAGTATATATGATAAGTATTGATAATAAATAGAACATATCTTGTGAAAAGATACAAAATATCGTATGTTCGCCAACTTTTGAATTGAGAAGCACAATATCTTTTTACACTGCTTTACACAAACATACCAACAGGCCAAAAGCCCACGGCTTAATATTATCTAATACATAATACTACAAATCAATTCAAAATGCTGCATAATAACAGCAATTTACTTAATACTATTTTTTTTAATGCATATAATACATGCATCATAATTTATAAGGAACACGGTAAATGAATCGTGAATTCACAATAGTTGTTAGTTCAGAAATTCATGCTTCTTATGCTGATATAATCTGTAAAACGATAGAAATTGCAGCGGCTCAAAGAGGAACAGGTATTGCAAAAAGACAACCCGAATATATTCTTCAAAAAATGATAGAAGGAAAAGCCGTCATTGCTTTTACTAAAGACGAGTTGAACAATGATATTTTTGCGGGTTTTTGTTATATAGAAACTTGGAGTGATAAACAATATGTAGTCCATTCTGGTCTAATAGTAGTTCCTGAGTTTAGACAAAGTGGATTAGCAAAAAAAATCAAACAAAAGGTCTTTGAATTATCAAGAGAAATGTATCCGAAAGCGAAAGTATTTGGTATTACTACCAGTCATGCTGTTATGAAAATAAATACTGAGCTTGGATATTCACCTGTACCTTTTTCAGAATTAACAAACGATGATGCTTTTTGGAAAGGATGCACAAGTTGTCCAAATTATGATGTACTCTCAAGAACAAACCGTAAAATGTGCCTATGTACAGGGATGCTTTATGATCCATTAAAGCCTGTAAAATCATCTAAAAAAGTAGTATTAGCTTTTAGTGGAGGTCTTGACACCTCCTATTGTGCCAAATACTTATCGCAAGTAAAACAATATGATGTTCATTCTGTTCTTGTAAATACTGGTGGCTTTTCGCAAGATGAAATTGCAGAGATAGAGAAAAATGCTCTTGCACTTGGGGTATCTAAGCATATCACAATCGATGTGACAGAATCATTTTATAATGAATGTTTACGATATTTAATATTTGGAAATATTTTAAGAAATTCAACATATCCATTATCTGTAAGTGCAGAGAGAGTATTTCAAGCGATTGCAATTGCCAAATATGCTAAAGAAATAAAAGCAGATTATGTAGCTCATGGTTCTACTGGAGCCGGTAATGATCAAGTTCGATTTGATTCAGCCTTTAGTATCCTTTTGCCTAATATTCCTGTTTTAACACCAATTCGAGACAATACATTATCAAGAGAAGCAGAAATAGAATTTTTATCATTTCATGGTTTCAAGAAAAATTGGACAAAAGCCCATTATTCAATTAACAAAGGATTATGGGGAACTACGGTTGGTGGTAAAGAAACATTAACGTCTTCTCAATTTTTGCCCGATGATGCTTTTCCAACACCTGTAACGAAAACACAAAGCGAAACTATCAGTATCTCTTTTGTAAAAGGAGAAATTACTGCTATAAATGGAACTCATTTTGATAATTCCGTTCAAGCTATACAAGAATTATCATCTATTGTACAGCCTTTTGGAATAGGAAGAGATATACATGTGGGTGATACCATTATCGGTATTAAAGGACGTGTTGGTTTTGAAGCTGCAGCACCAATGGTTATTTTAAAAGCTCATCATGCTTTAGAAAAACATGTTTTAACAAAACAACAATTAATGCTAAAAGAACAATTATCTAATACTTATGGTATGATGCTGCATGAAGGTAATTTTCTAGAACCTGCCATGCGTAGTATTGAAGTATTTATGGAATCTACTCAAAAGAATGTGACAGGGACAGTTACTGTTCATTGCGCGCCATATAGATTTCATATTATTGGTATTGAATCTGAACATGATTTAATGAGTTCTACATTTGGTACATATGGAGAATTAAATTCTACCTGGAGTGGAGAAGATGTAAAAGGCTTTGCAAAAATCACCTCTAATCAATTAATGATTTATTATTCTGTTAATGGTTCAACTCATGACATCAACAATTAATATTGCAATTATTGGGGCTTCTGGCTATACTGGTGGAGAACTATTAAGACTCTTGATTCATCATCCTTTTATTGATAATATTCAAGCAATTAGCACTACCAATGCCAATAGACGTATTAGTGATATTCATCGTGATTTATTAGGAGAGACTAATATTGTATTTACAGAACATATACATCTAGACAATGTGGATTGTATCTTTTTATGCTTACCTCATGGTTCTTCTGCTATATGGTTACAGAATAATAGCATTCCTCATCATATAAGAATTATTGATTTAAGTAGTGATTTTAGAAACACCTCATTTCCAATTGAACATTCTTCCGATAGATATTTTATCTATGGATTACCAGAATTAAATAAATCACTCTATACCCCAAACACAGATATTGCGAATCCTGGCTGTTTTGCTTCCTGTATTCAATTATCCTTATTACCATTAAGAAATAGTGATATTTCTAAAGACATTCTTGATATTCACTGTACAGCGATTACAGGCTCTACTGGTGCTGGTTCACTTAAAAGTGATACTACACATTTTTCATGGCGAGATAATAATACTCAAGTGTATAAACCATTTCAACATCAGCATGAAATAGAAATACATAATCATCTGTTCACAAATATATTATCACCTGCATTTCATTTTATACCAATGAGAGGTAGCTTTACCAGAGGAATATTAGCTTGTTCTTATTTTACTATTCAACCACATATTCAAAAAGATGATCTGATACACCTCTATAACTCTTTTTATAAGGATATGCCATTCATAGTTCATAGTTATGATTCTCCAGATTGCAAAAGGGCTATTAACACAAACAAATTCTTCTATCATATTGATGTAATTGATAATAAGGCTATTATTACTGCAACTCTTGATAATTTGTTAAAAGGTGCTTCTGGACAAGCAATTCAGAATATGAATATCTTATATTCCTTTCCAGAAACATCAGGTTTACAATTAAAATCTAGTGTCTATTAATATGAAATATTTCACTTCAGTCCATGATATTGGAAATCTAGAAGAAGCCATCAATGAAGCTAGATTATTAAAGACTAATCCTTTTGCTTATGAACACTTAGGCAAAAAGAAAATACTTGGTTTAGTATTTTTTAATCCAAGTTTAAGAACCCGAATGAGTACGCAAAAAGCTGCTTTTCATTTAGGTTTAGATTGTATGATTTTGAATGCATCTAATGATTCTTGGACAATAGAAACACAAGACGGAATCATCATGGATGGAAAAGCCGGAGAGCATATCAAAGAAGCTGTGCCTGTGATTGCTCAGTATTGCGATATCATTGGTATCCGAGCTTTTTCTAACCTTCACAATAGAGATGAAGATTATAATGAAATTCTACTAAATTCATTTAAAAAGTATTGTGATATTCCCATCATTAGTTTAGAATCTTCTATAAGACATCCCTTGCAATCTTTTGCAGATATTATAACAATTGAAGAACAAAAAGTTGTAAAAAAACCTAAGATTGTTCTTACTTGGGCCCCTCATCCTAAAGCTTTACCACAAGCTGTACCAAATTCTTTTACTGAGTGGATGAAGATTGCTTCTCAAGAATTAGACTATGAATTTGTCATAACGCATCCTAAAGGATATGATTTAGCAGATGAATTTTATAGAAATTGTACTGTCATCCAAAATCAAGATGAAGCGCTTGAAGGTGCAGATTTTGTGTATGCAAAAAATTGGAGTTCTTATACGGAATATGGTCAGATATTAAGCAAGGATAGCTCTTGGACAATTAACGCTGATAAAATGTCATTAACCAATAATGCAAAATTTATGCATTGTTTACCCGTAAGACGTAATATGATCGTTACAGATGATGTTCTTGATAGCAGTCAATCTATTGTTATTCACCAAGCAAAAAATAGAATATATTCTGCTCAGACTGTACTCAAAAGAATATTGGAATCTATGTAAATGGATATTACAATTGTAAAAATTGGTGGTAATCTTATAGATAATAATATTCTGCTTTCTGAATTTTTATCTTCAATTTCTAGCTATGTTCTTTCTAATCAACCAATAATTCTAGTTCATGGTGGTGGATTAATCGCAAATACAATTGCAGATTCAATGGGCATATCCTATAAAATGCATAATGGAAAAAGAATCACAAATAAAGAGATGTTAGAGATTTCTGTGATGGTTTATGCTGGATCTATCAATAAGCAGATAACAGCTGCACTTTGTTCATTGAAATGTTCTGCTATTGGATTATGTGGCGCTGATAATTCGCTAATATTAAGTGAAAGAAGACCAATAAAAGATATTGATTATGGATATGTTGGTGATATTGTTTCAGTTAATACTAGTTTCTTGATTTCTTTATTATCCAATGGTATAATCCCTGTTATTTCGTCAATTACAATGGATATTTCAGGGCAATTATTAAATACCAATGCAGATACCATTGCTTCTACTATTGGTATTGAACTACAAAAACATAAAGATGTGACATCAATCAGATTAATTACGTGTTTTGATAAAATTGGTGTATTAGAAGATATACATGATAATAAGACTCGTATAGATAACTTATCATATAATCGTTTTTTAGAGTTAAAAAATCGTGGTATTATTGATAAAGGTATGATTCCTAAGCTAGATAGTGGTTTTAAAGGAATTCATAATGGTATTAATTCAGTCATTATTACATCTTTTGTCCATATTGATCAAGAATTGAATCATGTAAAGTGTGGAACTCAATTACAAGCTTAATATTTATGTCGATATATACTCAAGCATTAGAACTCTTAAAACAATTAATTGCAATTGAATCATTTAGCAAAACTGAACATAACACAGCAGAGCTTTTATTACATTCATTGCATGATCGTGGCATAGCCTCCGATATATATTTGAATAATGTATATTCTTGTAATAGACATTATGATAATTCTTTGCCGACTTTATTATTGAATTCTCATCATGATACTGTAAAACCAGTTAATGGTTGGACTACAAATCCATTTGAGCCACTGATAGTTGATAATACTTTAATTGGATTGGGTAGTAATGATGCCGGAGCATCACTTGTATGCCTGTGGGCAGCCTTTATCGAATTATATGAAGAACACTTACCATTTAATATCATACTTGCATTAACTGCAGAAGAAGAAATATTAGGAAAGAATGGTATTGAAGCCTTGCTTCCTAAACTTGGGACAATTGACGCTGGAATTGTAGGGGAACCAACAGCTATGAACATAGCAATTGCAGAAAAAGGTTTATTAGTTCTTGATTGTTATAGTTATGGAATTGCTGGGCATGCAGCAAGAAATATTGGTAAAAATGCAATATACTCTGCAATGAAAGACATCGAATGGTTTTCTACTTTTACATTTCCTAAAATCTCAGATACTTTAGGTGAAGTAAAAATGACTGTTACTCAAATAGAATCTGGACAACAACATAATGTAATCCCCGATATATGTTCTTTTGTAGTAGATATTCGAGTTACAGATTGTTATACTCATCAAGACATCTTATCTATCATTCAACAGAATGTCTCGTGTGAAATTAAACCAAGATCTTTAAGGCTTGGCCCTTCCACATTGCCAAACAATCACCCTTTTGTTAATACTGCTCTTACTTTGAACATAAACACTTTTGGATCTCCAACAATGAGTGACCAAGCTTTAATGAATTTTCCAACTATCAAAATGGGGCCTGGATTATCTGAGAGATCACATACTGCAAATGAATTTATCTATATAGATGAAATCAAGCAGGGAATAGATGGATATATATCTTTTATTCGCAATCTTAAAGGCCTATCAAAAAGCAATATTTTTACTATTATTTAACAATCGAGAGAGAATACATAGACTTCCATGGGCCTGAATGTAATTCTAGGAAATATATTCCATTTGGTAATTCAGGGAGCCCAATTTTCTCTTCTATTCCTTGTATCATATAATGCTGATCACTCCAAACGGTTTGTCCTGCAATACTATATATTCTAGCATTCATGCTTCCTGTAAAACCAGATTGAACATGCACATTATCATCTTGAACTGATACAGAAAACTGACTTTTTGACTGATTAATACCTCTTAAATTCCAAGCACATTGTTTTTGATAGGGAATTTCGATGCCACTCACAGTTGCATTTATACAAGCAGCATCAATTGTTTCTATTGACAAAGTATAAGCATTAGATAATCTTGCATCTTGAGGCAAATACAGAGTAACTGGGATAATAAAACTACCACCTTGAAGATCTGCAGACTTTATTTCATATACAATTTTGCCTTGATTATTCTTTGTATTTATTTGTAAAGATGCTGGTTTTATATCTTTAAGCATACCTAAACTACTGCAACATTCATCATACTGAATTCCTAATTCAACAGATGAAATACCAGGAGGTATTGTTAAAGTTACAGGAGAAATATCACCTGGTTTATATGAACCGTCTTGAAATAGAGAAAATGTAGCATTCACAGGTTGAGACACTTGAACAAGTACGCTATCGATAGATGAACATAAACTATTTGATCCAGTTACATAAAAAACAGTGTTTTTAGTAATTCCTTTAGCAATAGGAGAATCACTAGTTGGATTATCTAATAAACCTGCTGGACTCCACATATATGAGGCACCACCTTTTACTGTTAATCTTGCATCTGATCCTATACAAATAATCGTGTCTTCACTAGCCTTAATTAGTGGTTGAGGAACAACAATAACTGTTGCACTATCAGAATAGGTACAGCCATTATTAATACCAGAAACATAATATGTAGTTGTAGTTTTAGGGGCAATTACAATTGAATCATTACTTTGATACACTTTATTAATATCAGGCGAAATTGTAAAAGAAGAACCATTTTTAACTTTTAACAAGGCAGTTTGTCCAGCGCAAATAGAAGTATCACTCTTGTCCATAATATCAATATCAGGCCTGATCTTTACATAAATACTATCCAAAGATGATAGACATCCATTTTTGATACCTTGAACATAATACATTGTATTTTGTGAGGGCTTGGCTAAAACTGTTGAGCCTTGTTGAGAAGATAAATCTGGAGATTGCTGCCATTGATATTGGTCTGCACCTTGAACATTTAATTGAGCTGTACCATTTTTACAAATAAGAGTATCACCACTTACTTTTATGGTTGGGATTGGATGTACAGTAACTAAAATGCTATCTGTAACAGAACAAATACCATTGGATCCAGTCA
>JALRHN010000073.1 GCA_023259575.1 Candidatus Kapaibacterium sp.
GGATTATCTGTCCAAATAAATGTAATGGTGTTAACAGCATGTTTTGCAATAGGTTTAGGAGCTTCTGTTAAGTCTACACTAAAGGAATACTGCAGAATATCAAAAGGTTGTTTGGTATAATATACCGGACTAGATATTCTTTGCTGAGCAATGATATTAAAACAGCTATATAATAGTACAATGATAACCAGTAATGTATGAGTCATATCTTTCAGCGGTATTAATGAGATAATAATGTACAAAGATAGGAAGTGTGATTGATATACATATTTCTATTATTAGCAATTCATAAAATATCTTATACTGAATCTTAATAGTTAGGTAAAATGTGATAGTATAATTTGACGATGCATAAAGATTCTACAATTATACTTTACAATTACCATGAACGATAGTAAACATCATTCACCGTTTTCTCTCTATCCTACTTTTAAAAAAGATAATGTATTCAATCATTTTATATACCCATGTGTATCATTAGCCGAAAAAGTTATTGGCATGCGTTCTTTGGATTTATTATATCAAAAGATTAAACAAAAATCAAAAGATTCAGCTGATTTTTACCAAACAATTCTAGAAGAAATGAATTGTTCACTTGAAGTAAAAAATTTAGAAAATATTCCTCAATCAGGTGGAGCAATTATCGTTGGAAATCATCCTTTAGGAGGAATCGAAGGTATTGCAATGGGAGAAATTCTACACAGAGTAAGACCAGATATCAAGATTATGGCAAATTACTTATTAGGAAGAATTCCTGAATTTCATGAAACAATGATATTTGTTGATCCATTTGGTACTAAAGATTCCCAAAAAGCAAATTTAAAGGGTCTAAAAGAAGCCATTCAATGGGTGAAGAATGGTGGTATATTAGGAATTTTTCCTGCTGGAGAAGTCTCTCACTATCAATCTGAATTCGGAGCAATCGTCGACCCCGAATGGAGCACAACTGTAGCTCGTATCGCTAATATTACTAAAGCTCCTATAATTCCAATGTTTACAAAAGGTCATAATTCAACACTATTCCAAATTGCTGGCCTAATTCATCCTCGATTTAGAACACTTTTATTACCAAAAGAACTGTTAGAATTACAAGGTAGTTCAATTCATATTTCATTTGGTAAATCAATTTCTTCGAAAACCATTGCTTCTTTTCATTCTGATGAAGAAGCAACAACATATTGTAGACAAAGGACTTATCTTATAGAGCATCAACAAAATGATGATCTTGTAAATGATATCTCTACATATGTAGATATCGAACAATCATTCGATACTTCAAAATTAAAAGAAGAATTAGATAATTTACCTAAGAATCAATGTTTATTGGAATCTGGAGAATATCAAGTTTGGTATTCACAGGCGGATCAGACGCCAACTATATTGAGAGAAATTGGTAGGCTTAGAGAAATAACATTTAGAGCAGCTGGTGAAGGGACAGGATTACAGAGTGATTTAGATATATATGATGCAGACTACACACATTTATTTATATGGCATTCTTCCCAACAAATTGTTGGTGCATATAGAATTGGACAAACCGATATATTATTACCTAAATATGGAAAGAAGGGATTATATACATCAACATTATTTAAGTTTAAAAAGAAATTTCTTCAACACATTTCCCCTGCATTGGAATTAGGACGAGCATTTGTACGCATTGAATTTCAAAAATCTTATCAGCCATTATTATTATTATGGAAAGGAATAGGAGCTTTCATTGTAGCTAATCCTAGATATAGATTTTTATTTGGCGGTGTAAGTATAAGTAATGAATATACTCCCCTTTCAAAGCAGTTAATGATTACACACCTTCGTACATTTGCTTTTAATAAAGAGATTGCCCAGTTTGTTAAACCCAGAGATAAATATAAAACAAAGAATATTCGATCTATTTATGCAAAGCTCATGTTACGTGATATAATGTCAGAGAATTTAGATTCTATAAATTCATTATTAATGCAAATTGAATCTGATGGTAAAGGAATACCAGTACTTATAAGGCAATATTTAAAACTTAATGGTAAAATGATAGGATTTAATAGAGACAGAAAATTTGGGAATGTAATAGATGGGCTCATTTTTGTGGATTTACTTAAAACAGACCCGCTCATTTTAGCAAGATATTTTGGAGATGAAGGTCTTGAATCATATTTAACATATCAATATGCACATAAGACTGAAGATAATGTTAATGAAAAGGAATTGATTAGTATATAATTTTTAGTAAACAATGATGTGCATCTATGATATGAACTTTGTATTTTTGCCAAGTATATTTTATTAAATTATTGGAGATTAACATGTCTTTATCAGTAGGAACAATAGCACCAGATTTTACATTGGTAGATAATACTCTTACAAGTCATACATTAAGTTCATATAAAGGTGAAAACATAATATTAGCCTTTTTTCCTGCTTCATTTACTGGGGTATGCGAAAAGGAATTATGTACATTTAGAGATAATATGTCCAAGCTATCGGCAGCACATGCAAAAGTTTTTGGAATAAGTGTAGATTTACCATTCAGCGCGCAAGCATTTGCCCAAAAAAACAATTTGAATTTTCCGATCTTAGCCGATTTTAATCGTGTTGCAACAAATGCTTATGATGTATTATTTAAAGATCTAGCTAATATTCCAGGAATGGATGTTTCTGCAAGAGCAGTATACTTAATTAATAAAGATGGTATTATAACTTATGTAGAAGTAACTGCAAATCCTGGTGTAGAGCCAGATTATGATGCCTTAATTGCTGCTACTGAAGCAGCTTAAGTATTGTAAAAATGTAGAACCCCAACACGTTATAACAATTATACTGTTGGGGTTTTGTATGTTTATATATTATCTATTTATGAGCTAACTATGAAACTCTTATATATATGTCTAATCACTTGCCTTGGGCTATGCCAAATATCTTGCGAAAAATCAAAAGATGAAAAACCACAAGAGCAAAATAATATCCAAGAGAAAGTCAATACAGAAAATCCTGCTCCAAATTTTACTATGCAATCTGTTGATGGATCAGCTATTTCTCTTAGCCAATTTAAAGGAAAAGTTGTTTTGATTGATTTTTGGGCTACTTGGTGTCCTCCATGTGTAAAATCAATTCCAGAAGTGAAGAATTTATGGAAAAAATATAAAGATAAAGGTCTTGTAATATTAGGAGTTTCCCTTGATAAAGATATGCAAGCATGGCATACATATATTAAGAATAATGATATGAATTGGTATCAAGTTGCTGAGGGTAAATTTTGGGAGAATGAAGCAGCAATGTTGTACGGAGTTGAATCAATACCAAATGTATGCATAATTGATCAAAAGGGAAATATTGTAGCCCAAGGATTAAATCCGATGGGACAAGCTGAAGAAATTGAAAATACAGTTTCTACCCTTTTAGAGAACAAATAATATACCCAAAACGGTATATTTGCAGAATATATTTTTTGATGAATCTATTTACTGACATTATATAAGGATGTTCATCTCATGGCAACACATGAATGTGACCTCGTGGTAGTTGGAAGTGGTCCGGGTGGTTATGTAGCAGCAATTCGTGCATCACAACTAGGATTAAAGACAATTTGTATTGAACGTGATAAATTAGGCGGAGTATGTTTAAATGTAGGATGCATTCCTAGTAAAGCGCTTTTGAAAAATGCACAATACATGAATTTCTTTAAGCATGCTTCAGATTATGGATTTCATATTGAAAAAATGAGCGTAGATTTTTCAAGAGCTATTTCTAGAAGTAGAGAAGTAGCAGATAAAATGTCTAATGGCGTTTCATTTTTATTTAAAAAGAATAAAGTAGAACGATTACATGGTCATGGCACTGTTTTGTCTGGCCAAAAGGTAGAAGTAAGAGATCCTAATTCTGGTGCAATTACAGATACAATATCTTGTAAAAATGTGATTATTGCTACTGGTGCTCGTACAAGAATGTTCCCTTTTATCGAAGTAGATCACAAACATGTTTGGACTTCTACCGATGCTATTTTTCAACAAGAAGCACCGTCCTCATTGATAGTTATTGGTGCAGGTGCAATTGGAGTTGAATTAGCATATTTCTATAATGCTTATGGAACCAAGGTTACCATTATAGAAATGATGAAGAATATAGTTCCCGTTGAAGATATTGATGTTTCTAAAGAATTAGAAAAAAGTTTCAAAAAACAAGGAATGACTTTATTAACTGAAACTAAAGTAATTTCTGCAAAACCTACTGCAACAGGTGTTGAAGTATTGGTTGAGAAAAAAGATGGATCTAGAGAAACCTTAATTGCAGATCGTGCTTTAAATGCTGTTGGTGTACAAGGTAATATTGAAAATATTGGACTAGAACAATTAGGTATTGCAATGGATAGAGGCTGGATAGTTGTAGATAAATATCTTAGAACAAATATCCCGAATGTATATGCAATAGGTGATGTTGCAGGACCACCATGGCTTGCACATAAAGCCTCCGCTGAAGGTATAGTTTGTGCAGAGTTTATTGCAGGACATGAAACTCCAGGTGTTGATTATAAAAATATACCTGGTTGTACATATTGTAATCCACAAGTTGCTAGCCTTGGATTAACAGAAGCTAAAGCCAAAGAAGCTGGTTATGATATTAAAGTTGGTAAATTTCCTTTTACAGCAAGTGGCAAAGCGCATGGAATTGGAGAAACAACCGGCTTTGTAAAATTGGTTTTTGATGCCAAATATGGAGAATTACTTGGCGCTCATATGATTGGACAAGATGTTACAGAAATGATTGCTGAACTTGGTTTAGCTAGAACTCTTGAAGCAACTGGCCCAACAATTTTCCGAACCATTCATGCTCATCCAACACTTTCTGAAGCTGTGATGGAAGCTGCTGCTGGCGCTTGGGGCGAAGCAGTGAATTTCTAATTGATATATCTCTTTTTTAGCAAGGTGTCTGAAATTCAGGCACCTTTTTTTATATGATATCATGCATATGTATTATGTTTATCCCATTAATTGAAACTTCTCTCATATATTCATTGTGGGGTAAAGATGAATAAACAATATGCTCAGAATCTTACCATTCAATCCTTGATTGAGTCAATTCCATCAATTCCTTCTGATATTACAAGTGAACAAAGGGCATCTTTTATTTATTCTTTACAAGATCTTGTTCATCATGCACTTAGCATACTTTTGAAAGATGAATTACAGTTATTTGCATCTGTCTATGCAAGTTGGACATTTCTTATCCAGAAATACCCTCAATTCTCATCTGCAAAAAAGATATATGGACAATTAAAATCGCTCATAAAACAACAGATATATGATGATGAAATGCTGAACTTGGCTATTGAATACGTGACCTCAATATTGCATATTCTTCAAGGTAATATTGTTCAATCTGTTGCAATGATGAACATAGACGAAGAGTTTAAGCAAATATATCAAGAGAATCAACTCGCTTTTTTTAGAGGTATAATCTTATCAATTGATAATACATCTCATCATAATGAACGAACAATCACAGAACTTATCTGTGAAAATAATGATGGGCATATTATCACAATTGCTCTTTTTGATTCTCTAGCTACACAAAGTTTACAATTTTGGATAGGGGCAACTATCCATTTATTCTCATTACATAAGAATCATCAAAAGGATCATTATTATTATAGCGGAAGTCAAACTTTAATGGTTCTCGAGCCAGATATCCTTGTAAGTGCTACAGAAATAGCAGAATGTGTCCAGCAAAATGCACCTAAAGGGATAGTTGCTGTTTATTTTTTAAAGAAATTTCTCAAAAAATCTTCATCAAAAGCAATGCTTTCTGGGACAATCATCGGCAATTGGCTTGATGAATTGCTTGCTAAATCAGTACCAGATTCAATCTCTAGTATTTATTATAAGTCATTACAATACAAACCATTACAAACTTTATCTATCATTAATAATGAACAGGAATCACAGGATTTATTGAAAGAGATTGAAGATCTTGCTGTGATTATGCAAGAGCAGAAACAATTAATTTCTGCTGATTTTATAACTACAGAAGCTGCTTTTCTATCTCCTGCTTTTGGATTAAATGGAAGATTGGATATCCTGTTAGAATATCAAAATGACCCATTACACAAAACAATTGTAGAGCTAAAATCAGGCAGAACCCCGTCTGCAGAGCATAGCGTTATGTATGACAATCATTTTGTTATAAAAACAGGTGCATGGCCCAATCATACTGCCCAAGTAGCATGTTATAATTTACTATTAGATGCAGCTTTTCCAGGAAGGAGTGGAGATAGTCGATTATTATATGCTAAAGCAAGTAATTTTCCATTAAGAAATGTACCCAATATTTTCCCAGCAAAGAGAGATGTCTTATCTATAAGAAATAGCATCATTGCAATTGAACATTCAATTATGCACAGAAAATTTCAAGCATTTGAACATATGTTTCATACATCAACTATTGATTCATTACCTTCATTTATGCAGTACGATGCTGGAGTGTTAAGCAAACAGTATTTCTCATTACAAAAAATAGAAACATTATATGTACTAGCATTAGTATCATTTATAATGAGAGAACACTTTGTAGCTAGAACTGGAACTCATTCAAAAAAAGGTTTTAGTTCTTTATGGCATGAACCATTGAATTTCAAACAAGAGTCTATGATGGCAATTGGCTATTTGACTTTAAAACTTAATGATTCTGTTTGGGAAACAATGCATCTTGAATTCACAAGAACGTCGCATTCTGCTGTGTTTACTTCCATTAGAGAAGGCGATACAGTGATTTTATATCCTCATAATCTAAAACCAGAATTAGGAGAGGCAGTTAAAGGATATCTTTATAAAGGTATTGTGAAATCTATTGATGATCATAGTATCAAACTGGGTATTAGAAATAAACAAGCAAGAATAGATCACTTATCTACTGAAAATCAATTGTGGGCAATTGAACCAGATAATTCTAATGATTCACTATATACTGGATTATTTAGGTCTATAGGTGATTTTATTAGATGTAATTCTGAAAAAAAAGAATTAATTCTAGGAATAAAAAAGCCAGAAATGAAGGAATTTTCTTTGGAAAATATTCCGGACTATCTTCATGATTCACAAAGAGTTATTTATAAAAAGATATTGCAATCAAACGATTATTTTTTGGTTCAAGGTCCACCTGGAACTGGCAAAACTTCATCCCTCATTAAATCAATAGTTGAAACACTATATCATCAAACTGATGAGAGCATTTTATTAACAGCCTATACAAATCGTGCTGTAGACGAATTATGTTATATGTTAAACGGCGCTCAATTACCATATATAAGATTAGGAAGTAAAGATTCAACCCATTTTCAAGAACAGACAGTATATTCAATTGTTGATGAATGTGGAATCGAAGGATTAAGAAATTCAATTCATATTAATAGAATTTGTGTATCAACTGTTTCTTCTTTACAAACTCACAGTGAAATTTTTGATCTTAAAACATTTTCAACAGTCATTATTGATGAAGCTGCACAATTACTAGAGCCTCAAGTTTTAGGAATAATATCAAAAGTAAAACGATTTATTATGATTGGCGATGAAAAGCAATTACCAGCAATTGTCCAGCAAGATGTAAGAGGCGCATTACTTAATAATCCATTATTAGACTCGATAGAATGTACAGATTTACGTTTATCGCTCTTTGAACGTTTGCTAATACTCTGTAAAAAAAATAGTTGGACTCATGCATATGATATGCTTCATTATCAAGGTAGGATGCATCAAGATATCAATACATATATAAGTAAAGAATTTTATGATAATGCTTTATGTGTAATGAATAGTAATCAATTGATTCAAGATGATGAATCCATTCTGCCATTATATAATCGAATTCATTGGATAGTTAGTGATACAGAAGGCATTCCAAAAATTCACCGAAAAGAAGCGGAAAAAGCTGTTGAATTAGCTATAGAGATGCTTGATAAAACTGCACAAAAGACAATCGACATAATAGGTATTATAGCTCCATTTAAAGCTCAGATTGCCTACATTCAACAATTGATACCGCATTCATACAAACAGTGGATCACAGTTGACACAGTTGAAAGATTTCAAGGAAGCGAAAGAGATATAATTATTATAAGTTTGGCAATACATAATAGTGCTTCTTTATCAATGATAGAATCTTTACAAGAAATTGATGGGAAATGGATAGACCGAAAATTGAATGTTGCTATTACTCGAGCTAAAAAGCAATGTATTATCATAGGAAACCCCAAAGCACTTAGAGAGAATTCTGCATATTGGAATTTATGGAATTATGCTCGTCAATTACATAGCATAAGTTCTATTAGCTAGTTCTTTCACCCAAGATAGCTGTTCCAATTCTAACATGTGTAGCACCCTCTTTAACTGCAATTTTATAATCACTACTCATGCCCATAGAAAGATAATTTCCTGAAATATAAGAAGAACAATTATCTCTAATATTTCTTAAAAGTGAGAATTCTGCAGCTAATTGAGTAGGATTTTCAGTGAAAGTGGGTAAAGTCATAAATCCTTTCACTGTTAATGTATCAAATTCAGACAATGCATGAACAAAATCTACGGTTTCAGATGGTTTTAGTCCAGATTTAGAGGATTCTCCAGATGTATTTACCTGTACTAAAATTGAAGTAGTAACATTATATTTTTTTGAGAGTTTATGTAATTCTTCTGCAAGTTGTATACTTGATACAGAGTGAATTAAACTAGCTTTGGGGACAATATACTTTGCTTTATTGGATTGTAGCGAACCAATAAAATGCCACTCAGGAAAAAATTGTATATGTTCAGCTTCTATCATTTTATCTCTACATTCTTGCGCATAATTTTCACCAAAAATTCTTGCTCCTGCATCATATGCATGAATAATCTGCTGAAGTGGATGCTTTTTGGAAACTGTGATTATAGATATTTCATCTGGATTTCGTCCGCAAGAAAGTGCTGTCTCCCAAATATCATCTTTGATCCTTAACCAATTTTCCTTAATTGTATCAGCATTAATCATAAGCTATTCCAGAATTTTTGAAGCTAATGTCAATACAGCATCTACATAATCTTTGCTATTATTATAATGATATACAGCTTTTTCTTGATCTGCTTTTTCATTTCCCCAGCCATTGGTTTTTAAATAATTTCCAACACTATTTATAGCATCATGCTTACTAAATAAATCTCTGTCACCATCAATATCTCCATCTACAGACCAACGGATATAACTTGAAGGTAAAAATTGACTCCAACCGAATGCACCAGCTGTTGATCCATACAGATTACGATAATCTTCATGATATATTTTTCTTAATGTATCTAAAGCTAAAATCTCTCTTAATGCCCAATTCGCCTTCTTTTTGGCCCTCTGAATTATTTTATTATCTAATGAATCCAAATCCTTTTCTTCAGGTGGTGGATTCTCATCTCTTAAAGCCTTTTTATTTCTTTCTATATTTTCTGGTTCTGCAGCTAATGCAATGGTAAAGAATACACTAGGTAGATAATGTTTGCCTGTATATGTGCCAAATTTTGTTTCAATCCATAAAATAGAAGTAATCACATTGGCCGGAACACCAAACTGGGCCTCTGCCTTCTTTAGTATATCAATATTTTCTTTATAAAATTCTTTGCATTTACCAACTGAATTTGAAGAATAATTATGTGAATAATCTGCCTTTTTTCTAAAACCAGTGACATTAATTCTAACTAATGATTCTTCAAATTTTAGTTTTGGATCGCCTAAAAATACTAATACTGATGAAGTATCTAATCCCAACTGAAGCAGTGGATCTATAATTGGCGCAAATGGTGATGTTTGAAGATGTGGATGTGCACGCAAAAATGCTGAACGCTCTACAAGTTTTTTTTCTGCTGGCGTTAACTCTTTATTACTTTCATGCACCGTATCTGAACTTCTACAGCCATGATAATACAATGTACCATACAGTATAGTACAAAGAGCAATAGTAGATAATAAACGTATATTGATACTCTTCATGATAAGTACACATGATTGGAAAATCGTATACTTTTTCACTACAATAGGAATGCCAATCATGATTAAAAATAAAAAAAGGTGCTAATATGTAGCACCTTTAAATAAACTGTGATCCCAACGGGATTCGAACCCGTACTGCCACCTTGAAAGGGTGGTGACCTAACCATTAGT